>CALJIU010000116.1 GCA_937974055.1 uncultured Neomegalonema sp.
TCCTGGATCAGTTCCGCCGTGCAGCTTGCCCCCACGATCATCGCATCGGGCTTGAACCGCGCATAGGCATCGCGCGCCGCCGATTGGAACAGATCGGCGGTATCCGACCCCAGATCACGCGCCTGAAACGTCGTGTAGGTCACCGGCGGGCGCGCATCGCGCCGCTCGATCATCGTGAATAGCAGGTCGGCATAGGTATCGCCCTGCGGTGCGTGCAGCACGTAATGCAGCCCCTTCATGCCGGTGGCGATCCGCATGGCCCCCACATGGGGCGGCCCCTCATATGTCCAGACGGTCAGCTTCATATGACCGCCCCTTCCGATACCGTCACCCTCGGACACGTTCCGAGGGTCCATTTCCCGGTATTCACGGCGGTACGGATTGAGGGATGGATCGTCGGAACGAGTCCGACGATGACCTCACTGTCAGCGTGCTGGATACGACGGGCCATCATACCTTCAGCCTCGTCTGGCGGTTCATGGGCCGTGTGAACAGCGCCGCCAAATCGCCCGCTTGGTCGTACCCCTGAATGGGAGTAAAGACCAATTCGATGGCCCATTTCGTGGTCAGCCCTTCGGCCTCCAGCGGATTGGCAAGGCCAAGACCGCAGACCGTGATATCGGGTCGCGCGGCCATTACCCGGTCGAGTTGTAGGTCCACATCCTGCCCCTCGGAAATCGTCGTCCCGGTGGGCAGCAGCGCCAATTCCTCGTTGACCATCACCTTGTGCAGATACGGCGTGCCGACCTCGATGATGTCCATCCCGCATTCCTGATGCAGCATCCGCGCGAGCGATGGCTCCATCTGGCTGTCCGGGAAGAAGAAGGCGGACTTGCCTTCCAGCTTTTCCCGATGCGGGGCCAGCGCCTTGGTTGCTCGGTCGCGTCCCGGCTTCGTCACGGCATCAAAATGTTCATCGGTCACACCGAAGGCATCGGCGGCCACCTTAAGCCAAGCCGTAGTGCCCTCCGCGCCCAAGGGATAGGGCGCGGAGAGCAACTGCGCTCCCCTTTTGGTCAATGCCTGCATCGTGTCGCTCAAGAACGGCTGCGCGAGCAGCAGCTTCGTGGACGGCCCAATAGCAGGCAAATCGCCGGACCGGCGCGGAGGGAGGAACCGCACCGGCCCGACACCCAGTTCATCGAGCAAGCGCGCGAACTGGTCCTCGACGACATCGGCCAGCGTTCCTGCGATCAGCAGGTTCGGCTCGTCCGTGTCTAGCTCTGGTAATTCAGGGACGAGCGACGCGAGACACGCATCCTCTCCCTGAGTAAACGTCGTTTCGATGCCGCTGCCCGAATAGTTCAGCACGCGCACATCGGGGTGGTAGACCTTCGACAACCGCTCGGCGGCGCGCGACAGGTCCAGCTTGATCACCTCGGAAGGGCATGACCCCACGAGGAACAGCATCTTGATATCCGGGCGGCGCGCCAGCAGGCGCTCGACGGTCGCATCCAACTCGTCATGCGCATCGACCATCCCGGCGAGGTCTTTCTCCTCCATGATGGCGGTCGCGAAACGCGGCTCGGCGAAGATCATCACCCCCGCTGCCGATTGCATCAGATGCGCGCAGGTGCGCGACCCGACGATCAGGAAAAAGGCGTCTTGTATCTTGCGGTGTAGCCACATGATCCCGGTCAGGCCGCAGAAAACCTCGCGTTGCCCCCGTTCGCGCAGCACGGGCGCATCGACACATCCGGCGGCGGTTCCCAGCGCCATGGGCGACAGATCGTTCATGCCATCGCTCCGAGGCTGGTATCTTGGGCCGATTGCAGGCGCGCGGCCCGCAATTTGAGAATGAACTGCGCGGCATTGACGACGTAGATGGCGTAACCCGCCAGCGCGATGCCCATCTGCTGCACGGGCGTTCCCCACCCGAACCACAGCGCCGCGAGATAGAGGGTGTGCAGTGCGATCACGCCCATGCTCACGACGTCTTCCCAAAAGAAAGCAGGCGCGAACAAATACTTACCGAAGACGACCTTCTCCCAAATCGCCCCCGTCACCATGATCGTGTAGAGGAACAGCGTCTTCACGACGATCGAGATCACCGCCGCCGTCTCGCCCGTGCCTGTCATCAGATACCGCATGACGAGGCCGAGGCTGACGAGGAACACGAGAAACTGCAGTGGCGCGAGGATGCCCTGCACCAGCGTCCAGACCGACGAATCGCGGCGCACGCGCTCTTCGGGCGTATAAAGCCCCCGCGTTCCCTTGTACTCGTCGGTGTCATTTCTCATGTACCACTCCCTAGACAGGCTGACTGTCACACAAAACTTACGTTTGTTAAAGGTTGAATGTCAACCAAACTAGACGTAAGGTTTGATTGACAATCGCAAGGTGTTTGAAGATGTCCGATGGCGAAGAAAGCGAAGGAATGAACAGGTCTCCGCCTGCCTCTCAGCCTGTCGCGGATCGTGAATCGGAAACTTCCAAAGGCCCGCCCCGTTGGGGCAATACCGCGCCTTCTGCGCCCTCCGGGCGGTCGACGGGCAACATCCTGAAGATGGGAAAGACCACGGCGTCGGTGTTCGACCGTGATCCTGCAAACTTCGATTCCGAATCGGTCCGTACGCTGCTGACGGCAATCAGTAAGGACATCGTCCCTGCGCTCGAAAACGCGATTCCGCAAATGGAGCGCGTTGCCGTCGATCTCGTCGAAGCGGATGCCGACACGCTCCTGAACCTGCTGCTAAAGCAGGATTTCTCTGCCACCATCGACTTTCTCGAAACCCTGCGGCAGCGCCCGGTGCCCCTCATGGTGCTGTTCACCGATCTGATGGGGCCGGTCGCCCGCCGCCTTGGCGAGATGTGGGCGAATGACGAATGCAGCTTCGTCGAGGTCACGGTCGGCGTGTCGCATCTTCAGCGCCTCGTCCGCGATCTCAGCCCGCTCTACCAGTCGGATATCGAGAAATCCTCGATAACCGGCTCCATCCTCTTCGCCTGCGTTTCGGGCGAGCAGCATACCTTCGGTCTCTCGCTTCTAAGCGAGGTTTTCCGCCGTGCCGGTTGGACCGTGACGGAAGCGCCCCGCCATACTCAGGAAGAATTGATCACACTGCTGCGCACACAAGACTACGATCTCTACGGTTTTTCCCTCAGCTGCCTCGATCTCTTGGATTCCCTGAAGTCAGACATAGATCTGGTACGAAAGACAGGCCCCAACGGCGCGCGAAAGGTGATTATCGGCGGCCCGGCGTTTACGGATAATCCAGAGGTTATCGAAACGATGTCTGCCGATGGATTTGCTCACGATGCAAGCGGTGCTCTTGCCCTTGCTCAAACTCTTATAGGCGATATGAAGCGGGTTGGTTCCTGATGAATATCGCGTCTTTTTTTCATGAATGCGATTACGCAAGAAGGCGGTCCGTATGACCCATGCTGCATCCTCTGATACCGGGCACAGCTTCACCGCCCCGGAAAAGATATTTTCTGCAATCGGGGCGAGCGATGCGGCTAGGATCGTGGCATCCGCGTCGGATCTGGCCCTCGTCATCGACGCGAATGGTGTCGTCATCGACATGAGCGCGCGTCCCGATGGTCACTTCACCGGCGTTCAGCAGGATTGGACGGGCAAACCGTGGATCGAGACGGTCGCCGTCGATAGCAAGCCAAAGGTCGAGGCGATGCTCGCCGCGATTGCGCAAGGCGAAAGCCCCAATCGGCGTGAGATCAACCAGATCGTTCCCGATGGCACCGTCATCCCGCTCAGTGTCTCGCTTATCTCTTGCGGACCGGACGGGTCGATGATCGCCCTTGGCCGGGATCTGCACCACATCGCCTCGCTCCAGCAGAGCCTCGTCAACGCCCAGCTCGACATCGAGCGCGAATATTCTCATTTGCGTCAGGCAGAGATGCGCTACCGCCTTCTCTTTCAGGTCGCTTCCGAGGGGATGCTCGTCGTCGATGCCGAAACCGAGCGGGTCATCGAGGTGAACCCTGCCGCCGAACGGATCATCGGCGATACCACGGGTCGTCGCGGTGCCGCCCAGCTTCTGTTCTCCTTGGTCGATCCCGAAGATGCCGTCGCCCTGCGCGCCTTCCTCGCCAAGACCTCCGCCAGCGGTCAGGCCGGACAGCAGCGTTTGCGCTTCCTCGCCACACCGGAATCCATGCTGATTTCGCTTTCGATCTTCCGCGAGAACAACAAGCTCTACTACCTCATCCGCTTTTCCGGTGAAGGCGACATCACCCCCGGTCCGTCCGATATCACGGCACGCGGGGCCATGCTGTCCGTCGTGGCCAAGATACCCGACGCCTTCGTGGTCGTTGATGCCGCTTGTTCCATCGTGTCGGTCAACCCCGCCTTCCTCAATATCTGCGAGATCGCGACCGATGCGCAGGCGTTGGGCAAACCGCTCGACACCTTCCTCGGCAGGCCGGGGGTCGACGTGTCGGTCCTGCTCAAGAACCTCAAGGAACACGGCTCCGTCCGCCGCTTTGCCACCATCTGTCGGGGCGGCTTGGGCGGCACGGTCGAGGTCGAGGTCGCGGCGGTCAGTGCGCCCGTGGGCGATCAGATTTGGTACGGCTTCACCATCCGTGAGGCCAGCCGCCACCCCCGCGCCGGCAATGACAATCCCGGCCCGGCGACCGTCGAGGCGGGCGACAACTTCGCCGCCCTCGTGGGCCGCGTCTCGCTCAAGGAACTCGTGCGCGAATCGACCGACCTGATCGAAAAACGCTGCATCGAAGCTGCCCTCAACATCACGGGCGGTAACCGCGCTTCCGCCGCCGAAATGCTCGGCCTCAGCCGTCAGAGCCTCTACGTCAAGCTGCGCCGCCACGGGATTGGCGACGATGTGGATACCGACACGGATATCTGATCCGCGCACACCCTGAATCACCTGTGTCACGCGAAGCACGGGGATTGAAAGAGTTTTTCGCTGCCCCGCACTCGGATGGCCCCGCGCAGCGGCGGGGCCTCCTTATGCTTTGCGTTGATTACAAACTATAGGAGGTCCCGCATCTGCAAAGCGTCATTTCATGCCGCATTGCGTTCGGGACAGCATGATTTCTTCTTCGACCGATTGCCGTGGCACGCGAAGAAAGCGCTTGGCCTGACACTGATTGTAAGATTTAATTGACAGTATGAATGTCAATCAAACCTTTCCTGCCGCGACGCTACCCAGTCCCTCTGCGGTCCTCGCATTGTTCAAGCCCATTACGTGGTTTCCGCCCATCTGGGCCTTCGGCTGCGGTGTCATTTCTGCGGGAGTCGTCCTTGATGGACGCTGGTTTTCTGCCATCCTCGGCGGCATCCTCGCCGGTCCCCTCGTCTGCGCCATGAGTCAGGCCGCGAATGACTGGTGCGACCGCCATGTCGATGCGATCAACGAACCCCATAGACCGATTCCATCCGGTCGGATTCCCGGTCGCTGGGGGCTCTACATCGCGATTATCTGGTCGCTCGTCTCCCTCGCCGTCGCCGCGATCTTGGGGACATGGGCTTTCTGGGCATGTGTCGTCGCCGTGTTCTTCGCATGGGCCTACAGTGTCGAGCCGATCCGCCTCAAGCGCAACGGCTGGGCCGGGGCCATCGCCTGCGCCGTCTGCTACGAAGGCTTGCCATGGTTTACCGGCACCGCCGTAATGACCGGCGCATTGCCCGATACCCGCATCATCACCATCGCCGCTCTCTACAGCTTTGGCGCGATTGGCATTATGATCCTCAACGATTTCAAATCGGCGGAGGGCGACCGCAGGACCGGTGTCGATTCCGTTCCCGTGATGCTTGGCTTCCACCGCGCCGCCCGCGTTTCCTGCGGTCTGATGCTGGCCCCCCAATTCGTCGTGATCGCGGCGCTGACCCTTTGGAATCAGCCGATCCATGCGGCTGTCATCTCGGCGCTCGTCGTCGCGCAAGTGCTGCTGATCCCCAAATTCCTCGCTGACCCTCAAGGCCGCGCCCCTTGGTATAACGGCACCGGCACCCTTCTCTACGTCCTAGGTATGCTCGCCAGCGCCTTCGCGCTCGGCACGATTACGGGAGCTGCATGATGACCGGTATCGGCTGGTTCACGATCATCCGCCTCGGTCTCGTCAATATGGCGATCGGGTCGTTCGTCGTCCTCGCCACCGCGATGCTCAACCGCGTGATGGTGGTGGAATTGGCGATGCTCGCCACCATCCCCGCCGGTCTGGTGGCGCTGTTCCGCATGGTTCAGATCACCCGCGCCCGCTGGGGCTACGATTCCGACCGGGGCGGTGCGCGCACCCCGTGGATTATCGGCGGCATGGTCGTCCTCTGCCTTGGCGGCATCCTCGCCTCCGTTGCGACGGCCATGATGGCGACGATGCCCGTCATCGGCACAGTGCTCGCCATGCTCGCCTTCGTCGCGATGGGCCTCGGCGGCGGTGCATCCGGCACCTGTTTCCTTGCCCTGCTGGCCAGCCGCGTCGCACCCCGTCGCCGGGCGGCGGCGGCAACCATCGTCTGGATGATGATGATCGCCGGTATCGTCCTGACCGCCGGAATCGCCGGTTCGCTGCTCCAGCCGTTCTCCTTGGAACGCCTCGTCACCGTGACGGCGGGTGTAGCGGCCCTCGCCTTCATCGCCACCTTGCTCGGCGTCTTGGGTGTCGAGCGGCGCACCGTTTCGATCAACACGACCCCCGCACCCGCCACCAGCCCGACCGGCTTCATCGACGGCATGGCCCAGATCTGGTCCGAGCCACGCGCCCGCAGCTTCACGATCTTCATCTTCGTCTCGATGCTGGCCTTCAGCGCGCAAGACCTGATCCTAGAGCCGTTTGCTGGCCTCGTCTTCGGCATGAACCCCGGCGAATCCACGCAGCTTTCGGGCACCCAGCATCAGGGCGTTTTCCTCGGCATGGCCCTCGTCGGCATCCTCGGCAGCGGTTTCCGCCTCGGTTCCCTGCGCCTTTGGACCATCATCGGCTGTCTGGCATCGGCAGTGGCCCTCGCCGCCTTGGCCTATGGCGGCCATGTAGGGCAGGCATGGCCGATCCGCGCCAATGTCTTCGCCCTCGGCCTTGCCAATGGCATTTTCGCCGTCGGGGCCATCGGTTGCATGATGGGCCTCGCGGGCAGCGGGGCCGGGGGGCGGGAAGGCACCCGCATGGGCCTCTTCGGCGCATCCCAAGCCATCGCCTTCGCTTTGGGCGGTATGATTGGCGCGGGTGCGGTTGACGTCATGCGCGCCCTCGTCGGCACGCCCGTCGATGCTTACGCCATCGTCTTTACCGCCGAAGCGGCCCTCTTCGCCGCCTCTGCCATCCTCGCGCTCGGTCTGCGCGAGGCACGCGATACGACCCCCGATTTTCAGACCGCCATCATCGCAGGTGAATGACGCATTCTGGGAGGAATGACATGCTAGAAAGATACGATGCCGTGGTTGTCGGCGGTGGTCCCGCCGGAGCGCAAGCCGCCGCCGACCTCGCCTCCAAAGGCATGAAGACGCTGATGCTCGACCGGGGCGCAAAGGTCAAACCCTGCGGTGGGGCCGTGCCGCCCAAGCTGATGACCGATTTCGACATTCCCGATGATTGGCTCGTCGCCAAGGTCAACAAGGCCCGCATGATCTCGCCCAAGAGCCGCCACGTCGATATCCCGATCAATGGCGGCTATGTCGGCATGGTCGACCGTGACGAGTTCGACGAGGCCCTGCGCCAGCGCGCAACCGATGCCGGGGCCACCCGCGTGACCGGCACCTTCGCCCGCATCGAGCGCCAGCCCGACGGTTCCGCCGTCCTCGTCTACCGCCCCAAGGGCGGGGACGGTGCCGAGCAAAAAGTCGCCGCCAGCTTCATCGTCGGGGCCGATGGTGCCCGCTCGACGGTCGCCAAATCCGAAGTCCCCGGCGGCGATGACATCCCTTACGTCATCGCCTACCACGAGATCGTTCGCTCGCCCAAAGAAGGCACGAATGGCTTCGAGGCGGACCGCTGTGACGTGTATTACGACGGTGGCCTCTCCCCCGATTTCTACGGCTGGGTCTTCCCGCATGGCGACACCACCAGCATCGGCATGGGTACCGAAAAGCGCGATTTCTCCGTCAAGGCCGCGACCACCCGCCTGCGTGAAGTCGCCGGGCTACAGGGTGCCGAAACCATCCGCCGCGAAGGTGCGCCCATCCCCCTCAAACCCCTCGACAAATGGGATAATGGCCGTGACGTCATCCTCGCCGGGGATGCGGCGGGCGTCGTCGCCCCGGCATCGGGCGAGGGCATCTATTACGCCATGCTGGGGGGCCGGTTCGCCGCCGAAGCGGTGGTCGAGGCGATCCAGACCCGCGACGCCCGCGCGCTGCTACAGGCCCGCAAACGCTTCATGCGCCTGCACGGTAATGTCTTCCGCGCCTTGGGGATGCTGCAACGCTACTGGTACACGAACGACAACCGCCGCGAACGCTTCGTCAGCATCTGCCGCGATGTCGATGTGCAGGAACTCACCTTCGACGCCTATATGAACAAGGAACTGGTGAAGACCCGTCCCCTCGCCCATATGCGCATCTTCTTCAAGAACATCGCCCACCTGCTCGGCATCGTCCCCGCCTGACAGTGCCACCGCCCACACGAAAGAAAGCCCCGGCGCATACCGCTCCGGGACTTTATCGTTTGTGGGTAGTCTCGTGACTGGTTCGGCGCTTAGAGCGAATTGCATTCAGGTTGAAACATTTGCATCGGCTTTCACGTTCGAGCCACAGGCGAGGGGCAGTGAAAGCCGATGCAACGTCAATGCAATACGCTCAGTCCTTCTTCGACCACAGCGTTCCGTTCTGGTTGACACCTTCACGGCGGCTCGCCCAGCTCATCGTATTCTTCGGATCGACATCAGGATCGCCCATCACACTCCGAACAGCATCGGTCGG
>CALJIU010000117.1 GCA_937974055.1 uncultured Neomegalonema sp.
CGAAGTGGGCCGCATGATCGACACCTTCGGCCTTGATGTGGTGCAGGCTTACATGCGCCATGTGCAGGACAATGCCGAGGCATCCGTCCGCCGCGTGGTCGAGACGCTGGGCGAAGGCGAATACGTCTACCCGATGGACGAGGGTTGCGAAATCCGCGTCGCCGTGCGGGTGGATCGCGAGGCGGGCGAGGCCACCATCGATTTCACCGGCACCTCGCCACAGCAGGAGGGCAACTACAACGCCCCCCTCGCCGTCTGCCACGCCGTCGTCCTCTACGTCTTCCGAACCTTGGTTGGGGCGGCGATCCCGCTTAATCAGGGCTGCCTCAAGCCGCTGAAGATCATCGCGCCCGAAGGCACCATGATCAATTGCCAGTACCCGGCGGCGGTGATTGCGGGCAATACCGAGGTATCGCAGGCGATGTGCAACTGCCTCTACGGCGCGCTGGGTGCGATGGCCGGGTCACAGGCGACGATGAACAACTTCATCTGGGGCAACGAGACGTATCAAAACTACGAAACGATCTGCGGCGGCACCGGTGCAGGGCCGGGCTTCGACGGCACCAGCGCGGTACAGACGCATATGACCAATACCCGCATGACCGATCCTGAAATCCTCGAACAACGCTTCCCCGTCCGCACCGAGGAATTCTCGATTCGCGCAGGGTCCGGCGGCAAGGGCAAATGGACGGGCGGCAACGGCATCACCCGCCGCCTGCGCTACCTCGATGAGATGACCGCCACGGTCCTCACCGGCCACCGCATCGTGCCGCCCTTCGGCGTGGATGGCGGCGAGCCGGGCGAGGTCGGCGCGAACATCGTCGAGCGGGCGGACGGCACCCGCGAAACGCTGGCCAGCAACGACGAAGCGCAGATGCGGGTGGGCGACATCTTTGAGATGCGCACGCCGGGTGGCGGCGGCTGGGGTAAATCTGGCGGATAGACAACTCCGCCCCGCACGCAGATGCGGGGCCTCGATGGTCTGCGCTCCACTCTGCGAGGCCCCGCATCTGCGTGCGGGGCAGAACGGTACTTTCCATCAGGAACACCCATGACCACCCCCATCCCCCTCACCGCCCTTGGTCTCCCCGGCGAAGCCTGGCCCCGCATGGCGGCGTTGGCGCGGATCGAGGCGCTGGAGCGGGAAGGGCTGTTCGTCGAAGCGATAGACGCCTACGCGCTCGACGACGGCGCGCTGCGGTTCCTGTATGAAAGCTGGACCTACGAGGACGAACAGGGATTGTATGACCGCAATCTGAAACAGGGGGCCGCCGCCTCGCGCGCCTTCATCTGGGGTTTCGTGTTCGAGGATGACGGCGAGCCGGTCTTCCGGCTGCATACCCGCACCATGAATAGTCCCACCGCCCCCCGATACTGACCGACGGAGCCGCTCCAATGACCGAAGAAGACCCCGCCCGCACCGTCTGGTTCAG
This sequence comes from uncultured Neomegalonema sp., assembly GCA_937974055.1. Taxonomy (GTDB): domain Bacteria; phylum Pseudomonadota; class Alphaproteobacteria; order Rhodobacterales; family Rhodobacteraceae; genus JAHDDY01. The sequence continues at coordinate 1,434 of CALJIU010000117.1, forward strand.
CGATATGCTGACGCTGGCGGAGATACTGCCCTACACGCACGCCATCTCGGAAGCGGACCATAAAGTGGGCCTTGGTATCACTATCAACGTCACGCGTGGCGTACCCCAGGGGCCGGAATGCTTCCCCGAAGACCGTTTCTGGTTCGAGAAGTCACGCAAGGTAAAGGCTCCCAGGCATGTCACGCGTTGCGCCGGTTACGTCGTCTCCGAACCGGTCGCTGAAATATTGAACAAATTCGATCTGGGTCGCACGCGGCTCTACCCGACGCGGTTCTTCGAATACGACCGCAAGACACCCGTGCCGGGGCGCTATTTCAGCCTCAGCCTGGGCGAGACGAAGGACGGCGTGATCGTCGAACGCTCGCGTCTGGACGAGGCATATGGTGGCGGCCTGACAGGCCCCCCCGACCCGACGGACGGTGACTTTGTCTTGCGCCCATCCGTTCTCAAGGGACCGGATATGTGGGTCGATACTGGTGTGCAGCGGGCGCTGTTCCTCAGCGGTCCCCTCGTCGTGGCACTGCGCGCGGCGAAACTCGACAAGCAGTTCCTGCTGAGCCGTTGCACCGTGGCGGAGGGCTAGATGAAACTCATCCATCCCCATCACCCCGCCCCAGCCGATGCGCAGGCGCGCCGCGCCGTCGAGCCGGTCATCTGCTACCCCGTCGATACCCTGCCCCCGCCCGACCTCGCCCTCTACGCCCGTGCACGGCAGGGCGCCGAGAAGACCGGCGAGACACTCGTGCCCCCGCGCGATGCCCGCACCTTCCACGTTCCGGCGGGCACCTTCTTCCGCATCGTCAGCGTGGACGGCCCGCAGGTCGGCGACCTCAACCTATGGAACGCCCACGACCTGACCGAGCGGTTCTACACCGGCAAAACCCGCGCCCTGCACGGCACACATCTCAGCACCGGCGACCGGCTGTGGAGCAGCTTCCCGACCCTGCGCCCGATGGCGACCATCACCGACGACACCCTCGACTGGTACGGCTATGACGAGTTCGGCGGCGGCGTCCACGATGTGATCGGCACCCGTTGCGACCCCTATACGGCCATGCTGCTGGGCGGCGAACCCTACCACCATTGCTGCCACTCCAACCTCGCCCGCGCACTGGCCGCCGAGACGGACAGCGACCCGGCGGCGATCGAGGCGCATGTGCATGACGTCCTCAACGTCTTCATGTGCACGGGCTTCACCCGCGACACGCAGCAATATTTCATGAAGGCGACCCCCGTGCGCCCCGGCGACCACCTCGAATTCTTCGCCGAGATCGACCTGATCGGTGGCCTTTCCGCCTGCCCCGGCGGGGCCTGCGATGCCGAGCACAGCAGCGACACCGCCCCCTGCCACCCCCTGCTTGTCGAGACGTACCGCCCGACCAACGACTCGCTCGCCGGTTGGGCCTCACCCGCGCCCAATGCCTATGACCGCAGCCACGGTCTATGACGCGCCAATATTGGAAGTTTTCGCGAAATACGGACAATTCCCGATATTTTCCGGCAGACTGCGACAGGTTATCCCCTTAAATCAGCAGATTCGCGCAACGTCGTTAAGCCACGATTTGCCTTTTGATTCCAGTATCGCCCCATCGATGTTTACAACGACAGGACGATCAGATGGCCGACACCCCTTCGCCGGAATCGACGAACGCCTCCCCCCTTCAGGGCGATACCCATGACCGCGCCGTCGATCTGCTGATGGAGGATCGCGCGATGGTCTCGCAATTGCTGCGCGAGCATCAGATTCTGCGCGAAACTGTCGAGCAAAGCCCCGTTCCCTGTTGCGTCTATGATGCCGATGACAATCCCATCGTCTGGAACGAATCGCACACCACGCTGAACCGCGACGTTAAAACCCTTCGCCTACCATCAGGTCAGAGCACCTACGAACGTAACCTTGGCGACCACGGCATCTTCCAGCTGCATGAATACCCTCTCAGCAGCGGTGCGATTGCGGCCACCGCCATTGCCGTCACCGACCTGCGCGCACGTGAAAGCGAGCTCGCACAAGCACGCAAATCCGCGAATGACGTCAAGGGCGCGAAAACCGATTTCCTCGCGAATATGAGCCATGAAATCCGCACCCCGATGAATGGCATCATCGGCATGGTCCAGATGCTCAACGCATCAAATCTCGACCGTAAGCAAAAAATGTACGCCGACGTCATCGCCCGCTCCGGCGAGGCCCTGATGACCATCATCGACGACATCATCGACCTATCGAAGATCGAAGCGGAACAGGTCGACCTGCAATACGAATCCTTCGATCTCGCCGATTCGTTGGAGGAAACCGCAACCCTGTTCGCCACCGCCGCCAGCGACAAGAATATCGACCTGATTGTGCGCGTTGATACCAGCCTGCCCCGGCGCATGATCGGCGATGCAAGCCGCTTGCGCCAGATTGTCAGCAACCTGCTCAGTAACGCGATAAAATTCACCGAGGCGGGCCATGTCTTCCTTGACGTGGACGGCACCCTGTCGCGCCGTGACGACGGGCGTGAAATGGCCCGCTTGGTCCTCAGTGTGCAGGACACAGGATCGGGCATGTCGGAAGACCTGCGCACGACCGTCTTCGACAGGTTTGCCCAAGGCGACACTCTATCGACCCGAAAGCACAAAGGAGCCGGGCTGGGCTTGTCGATCATCTCCGGCATTGTCGAGGCGATGGAAGGCACCATCACGGTCGATAGTATGCCCGGCATGGGCACGACCTTCACCATCACCCTCGACCTGCCCGTCGATGCCGCCCGCACCATGCGGCGCGCGCCTGAGAACATCCGTGGCAAGCGGATCGTGGTCGTGGACGTCACCGCCGCCCGCCGCACGATCCTCATCGAAAAACTGACCGCATGGGGATTCGAGGCCGCCGCCTGCGCCGATACCCGCGAGGGCAAGGCCCTGCTCGACAAGATGTCCGATCTGGGCACCCCCGCCGATATGGTCATCGTCGGCGATCTAAATCGGTTGGGCGAGGGCGGCACGGCCTTCCTCGATCTCCTGCGCAGCAATCGCACGTCGCAACCGCGCGTGGTCAAGCTGGTATCCTACGATCACGTGGCCGAAGAGGCCGACCAGAACGATCCGATGGTCGTGGCAACGGTCCCGCGCCCGGTCCGCTCCAGCCTTATGCTCACCGCCTTGGAAGAAGGCTTCGCGGTTCCCTTCGATCCGCGCGCATCAAATGCCGCGCCGGAAGACGATCTCGA
>CALJIU010000118.1 GCA_937974055.1 uncultured Neomegalonema sp.
CGCTCGTTAATCCTCGTTCTTACGTAGGCCGTCGCGGACATTGTGGAGTTCTTGTCTGAGCCATTTGTTGTTTATCTTCTTGGCTTTCTTGCGGTTTGTTGCCTTGCGCGCCTCGGCCCGCGCAGCGGCGCGTTCGTGAACGCCACGCAACAATTCGGGGGCGTAGACACCCTTGCCCGATGCATCCTGATAGAGCGTGTGGTTGGGGAAGGTGTTCGCCTCGATGATCAGCGGGCCGCGCGAGGAGAGGGCAAGGTCAAAACCGATGATGCCGACGCCGCTGACCAATGAGTGGGCGTCGCGCACCGTTTCGATTGCCGCCTCCCAGTCGGGCAGCTTCCAGCCGAGCAGTTGAGCGCCGGTTTCCGGGTGTGTTTCCACCTCGTCGAAGCGGAAACCACCGCCCGTGCGCACACGCTGAAGCTCTCCTGTTTCGATATCGACATGGGCGAGCAGGTTGCCCTTGCGCCAGAAATTATCGGCCACGGCATCGGTCGCGGTAATCTTCCATGCGGCGTAGAGCGGCTTGATATCACGATCTTCACTTACGGTGACGATTCGCACGGTGCCCAGACCCGACCCGCAGGCGGCCTCAATATCGGGATGGGGGAAAATGCGCTCCTGAAACAAATAGCTGCCGGTGGAGAAATATTCTTCGATCTCGGAAGCGAAGGTTTCGACGGGCACAGAGGTTTCGTCATGGCGGATGATGCAGTCGGTTTCGGCGTCGTATCGCTGGATGCTGATGACGCCCGCGCTGCGGGATGCATTGCCTTCGATGGGCTTGCCGAAGAGGGGATACACGTCCGTGCTGCGCAGGAATTCTGCGACTTCCTGAGCGTTGGAGAGCCAACCAAGGCCACGAGGGAGGCGGGCCTTGCTGAATACCGCGTGGGGCGCGGGATAGGGGATGCCGCTGGCCGTGAGGGTTGCGCCGAACAGCATCTTGTTATCGACGAAAAGGAGTATGTGCTCGGCATCGTTGATGACGTGATTGATGCGGCGGCTGCGGGCGGCCCCGATAAAGGCGGCCTTCTGCTCGCGGGTGAAGCGGTCGTCTTCATAGATGCGCCATGCGAAATATTGGTCGCCGGTCAGCTTTGCCTCGCCAAGGACGAATTTGCCCATCTCCTTGGCGATGGAGAGGGTAGACCGCCCCGTGTCGCGCTTGGCCTTGGTCAACATGCCGGGGATATCGAGCTGGGCGGGGCCGATCTCGTGGTCGAGGACGGTTTCCTGACGGTCGTCTTCGATAGCGGCAGCATTGGACATGGGGCGGTTCTCCGGCAGGGGCGTTTGCTGCATTAGTGGCGAACAGGGTGAAGATTTCGTAAGTTATGCGCCGCTCGCGTTCGAGCGAGACGGTCGGCTTTGTGAGCGCCTCTCTGGTGCGGGATGCACGCCTTGACCGGAACGGAACTGGCCCTTGAAGCGAATTGGGACTATCCTGCGCCATGAAATGCCATGTTTCGCGCAACTCTTGGCGGGAAACACGGCTCAAGTTTATCGCAAATCGCTACGCGCTGTCTTCTGGAGCGTGATGCGGGGAGTGCGTCGAAATGAAGATGCCGATCTTGATGAGTCAATGTGTGGCGATTTCACTCAGTTCGACCGGGGCGAACGCGGCAAACGATGCCGTGGTTGAAGACGGCATGCCGGAACACATTGCCTGCGCTCAGGAACGGGGCGAGGCGCTTGGGCAATGCACTTACCGCGTCAAACGGGACGAGAGCGGCAAAGTCACGGTGAGGGTAGCCTTTGCAAATGGCTTCAAGCGCAAGCTGTTCTTCGCGGATGGGAAGTTCTTGAAGGCGAGCGTGACGATGTCGGGGGTCGGCACCGATACGCAATGGAGCGTCGAGGACGGTACGCATATGATCCGTGTCGATGGTCAACGCTATGAATTGCCCGATGCGCTGATCGTGGGTGATCGGTAGCCTTTTGTCCGGGCCTTCGGCTCAAGAGTGGCCGAAAACGCCCGCGCTATTTTCGTAGCGCGGGCGCCTGTTCGCAGAGATTACTTCATGCTTTCTGCGGTTATCTTGTAGATTTCGCCCCCATCGACGGCGACATAGAGCGCGTTATCCGGCCCCATGACCAGCCCACGGAACCTAGCCGAGAAGCCGAGCGGCATCCGCGTGATCCCGTTGATGCCCAAGCCGTCGGGCGCGACGCTGATCATGTCGATCCTCGATCCCTCTGGCGTGTCACCGAACGCGATGCCCATGATGCCGACGGCCAAGCGGCCCTCGTAGATGCCCCAGTTCTTGCCTTTGAGGAAGGCGGCGGAACCGGTACCTTGTGAGTAGCCGTTATTGTTCCACGCGGCAGGCATCAAATCGTCGAAGCGCGTGTCGCTCATCGGCGTGTATGCGGCGCGGATCGCCGGGTCCACGGCTTCCTTCTGGTTTGGCTCGTACCCGCAATATTCGTCAGGGCACGCACCCCTGCCGCCCGTGTTCTGGGCGGGATCCCAGCCGGCATTGCCGCCGTTCACGAGGGCGGTGATTTCGTCGTTGTGCCACGGGCCATGCTCCGCCGTGAAGGCGCGGCCGTCGCTGGGGCGGAAATCGATGCCTTGGACGTTTCTGTGACCGTAGGTGTAGATGCGCTTGTCGAAACCTTCGGGGGGATCGTTGTCCGGGTGGGCATTGCCGTCCGCATCGATCCGAAGCACCTTGCCACAGAGCAGCGAGCCGTCCTGCGGGCAAATCCCCCTGTGGCGATCACCGCCCGCTACCCAGAGATAGCCGCCCGGTCCGACGCGAATCCTGCCGCCATTATGGGCACCCGGTCCGCCGAAAGGCTGGTCTGAGTCGAAGGGTTTGTATTGAATATCCTTCACGATATCGGTTCTGTCGGAGACGCTTTTCAGGTCGTCGCTGACCGTGAACTTCATCACGATGTTGCCGTCGCATTTTTCGAAATTGGTCTTGCAGCCATCGCCGTGATATTTGGTCGAGGACGAGTAGACGAAGAGGGTGCGGTTCTTCGCAAAATGCCGGTCGGGTACGACGCCGAGCATACCGGCCTGTCCTTCGCAGAACAGGTCACTGCCGCTGTTGGCGTAGCCCTTGGTTTCCTTCATTCCGTACAGCTTGTTGACGGTTCCATCTTTCGTCCGTACCGAAAGACCTTCGCATTTTTCGGTGAAGAACATCGTGCCGTCCGGCAAGAACGCCATGTCCCAAGGGGCGTCCAGTCCTTCCAACACCACCGAAGACGAGATTTTGGGGACGTTCATGGCCCCGTCATGTCCGTCTGCCCATGCAGCGGGGGCCGTCGTCATCACGGCGAGCGCCGCAACAGCCGATAATAGATGCTTCTTCATAGTATCCTCCCATTCGTCGCTATTTTTTTTGACGTTAAGAGTCTTCAACAGTCAGACCAATACAACTTTAGGGTCAAGTAAAAGTTCGTCCTGCAGGTGAGTGCAACGGGCAGGATTGGGCCTATCCTTGGCGTTTTCTTGCGGTGTATTGTGACGGCAAGTGTGCGCTTGCGGCGGCTTCGTGAAGCGTGGCGAGCGTGTTCCGGGGACAGCCTCCACTCTCGCAGTTTTACAGACTAGACATGTCGCGTGTAAAATCTTGACGACAAAGGCGAGTGTTTTCAGGGGCCTGTTCACATTTTGACTGACATGCGTTAACGCAGGGTAACAATTCAGCAATGGGGGAGGCTTCGACATGGCCGATACGAAATACGCACCATCCGCCGACATGATCGCAGGCGCGCACGTGAATGCCGCGAAATACGAGGAAATGTACGCGGCCTCGGTGGCCGACCCCGATGCTTTCTGGGCCGAACATGGCAAGCGGATCGATTGGATCAAGCCCTATACTAAGGTGAAGAACACGACGTTTGCCTACCCGGACGTCTCGATCAAATGGTTCGAGGATGGCGTGATGAACGTCTCGGCCAATTGTATCGACCGGCATCTGGAAAAGCGGGGCGATCAGACGGCGATCATCTGGGAAAGCGATGATCCGAATGTCGATAAGCATATCACCTATCGCGAATTGCACGCGCATGTGTGCCGGATGGCCAATGTTCTGAAAGATCAGGGCGTTGCCAAGGGCGACCGGGTCATCATCTATATGCCGATGATCCCCGAAGCGTCCTATGCGATGCTGGCCTGTGCGCGGATCGGGGCGATTCATTCCATCGTGTTTGGCGGATTCTCGCCCGATGCGCTGGCCGACCGGGTGAATGATTGTGAGGCGAAGGCGGTCATCACCGCCGATTTCGGCCCGCGCGGGGGCAAGGCGACGGCGCTGAAAGGGAATGCGGATAAGGCGTTGGCCAAATGTGATGCGTCGGTCAAATGCCTCGTCGTAAAGCATACGGGCGGTGAGACGGCTTGGGATGATGCGCGCGATGTGGATTTGACGGCGGCGATGGCGGCGGCCTCCGCCGAGTGCGCGCCGGAGCCGATGAATGCGGAAGACCCGCTGTTCATCCTCTACACGTCGGGTTCGACCGGCAAGCCGAAGGGGGTGGTGCATACCTCCGGCGGGTATCTGGTCTGGGCGTCGATGACGCATGAATACGTGTTCGACTACCACGAGGGCGATATCTTTTGGTGTACCGCCGATGTGGGCTGGGTCACGGGGCACAGCTATATCGTTTATGGCCCGCTGGCGAATGGGGCGACGACGCTGATGTTCGAGGGGGTGCCGACCTATCCGGATGCCTCGCGGTTCTGGCAGGTCTGCGAAAAGCACAAGGTCAACCAGTTCTACACCGCGCCCACCGCGATCCGCGCGCTGATGGGGCAGGGGAAATCCTTTGTCGAGGGGTCTGACCTGTCATCGCTGAAGGTGCTGGGGACCGTGGGCGAGCCGATCAACCCCGAAGCGTGGAATTGGTACAACGAAGTCGTGGGCAAGGGGAAATGCCCCATCGTCGATACGTGGTGGCAGACGGAGACGGGCGGACACCTGATCACGCCGCTGCCCGGTGCGACCGAGACGAAGCCGGGATCGGCGACGGTGCCGTTCTTTGGTGTGCAGCCGGTGGTGCTGGAGCCGAGCACGGCGGAAGTGCAGACCGAAACCGCCGCCGAGGGCGTGCTGTGTCTGGCCGATAGCTGGCCGGGGCAGATGCGGACGGTCTATGGCGACCATGCGCGGTTCGTCTCGACATATTTCGAGCAGTATAAAGGGTATTACTTCACCGGGGACGGTTGCCGCCGGGACGAGGACGGGTATTACTGGATCACGGGGCGCGTGGATGACGTGATCAACGTGAGCGGCCACCGCATGGGCACGGCGGAAGTGGAAAGCGCGCTGGTGGCGCATCCGAAGGTGTCGGAGGCGGCGGTGGTCGGCTATCCGCACGATATCAAGGGTCAGGGCATCTATTGCTACGTCACGCTGATGAAGGGCGAGGCGGAGAGCGAGGAGCTGCGCAAGGAATTGCGCAACTGGGTGCGGACGGAGATCGGGCCGATTGCTTCGCCGGATGTGATCCAATGGGCACCGGGTTTGCCGAAAACGCGGTCGGGCAAGATCATGCGGCGGATTTTGCGCAAGATCGCGGAGAACGATTTCGGGTCGCTGGGGGATACGTCGACGCTGGCGGAGCCGGAGGTGGTGGATAATTTGATTGCGAATAGGGCGGGTTGATGCCGTATTGATGGCATTAGAATTTCGCACTACCGTAGACCCCGCTAAAAATGGCGGGGTTCTTTTTTTGGAGAATGCTATGAGTTCTTTTGAAGATATGCTGAAAGCAAGTCCTGCATGGTTCGCGATTTCAATGATCGTTGCCGGTGTTATGGGTGGCATCGCTGGAACGAAATGGCTGGACGGCAAGATTGATACGAAAGTCAGCGAAGCCTTGACCGTGGCGAAAGTCTCTGGTGACTTCAAGGGAGAGCGGGGGACAGATGGACAACGTGGGGAGAGAGGACAACTTGGTGAAAAGGGCGCGCGCGGCGAGAAAGGCGAGAAAGGTGAACGTGGTGAACCCGGCAAATCTGGCGAAAACGCTGGCTTTACCTCTGGCGTGGTGGTCGCTTCTTGGAAGAAATGCGAGAGCTTGGGTGAAGGGTGGTCAGATTTCCATGAGGCTGGTGGACGTATGATCGTCGGTGCGGGCAATCCGGTGAACGATCCGTTCAGAAAAGGTTTGACTAGGCGTGAGTCATGGACACCGCGTATGCAGGATCCGACAGAAGCGACTGTTGGGGGTGCTGAAGCGGTAAAGCTGACTGCGATGCAGATGCCGCAGCATTATCACGAATACAAAGATATATTTTTTAGTGAGCGTAGAGATAGGCACAACGATTTCAATTACCACATGGGGCACAAGGACTTTGCAAAAATTCCAATGAATATAGGGCAAAACGTATCTAAAGGTGTAGACAAAGATAACTCTGGGTTTCAGTTCACTCGAAAAACATTATCAGGTAATGTTGTATCGGAACCTACGCCCAACATGCCCCCCTATATCGCGCTCTATTTCTGCAAGAAAGACTGAGCCTCAATGCGCTGGCGTTTTAGGAAACCAGTCGTCGTCCAATAGGTTCTCCGCTGTCGGCGGCGTCAGGGTTGCTGCGGCGGTGCGGTAGGTTGGCATTCGTGAGGGTTCATGGACTTCCAACCCGGCGAGGGCCAGTTTGCGGGCCTTGTCGAAGACTTCCGCCGCGATATCGGGAACGCGGCGATTCAGGCTTGGGCTTTGCCTGAGCAATCCATCAATCTCGGCGCGCTGGGTCATAATCGTGACCTTCCACCCTGCGCGGGGCTGTTCATCCTGTGACAGCATCAACTTGATTGCGTGGATCAGGATGATCTGGATGCGGCTTCTGAGTTCACGCTGCTGACTTAGTCCCAAGCTTTCTATCTCCTCCGCCAGATTCTCCCAGTCCAGCGCCCCGGCATCATGGGCGCGCAGGCGCTTGGCCTGTTCGAGGAGCCATGCGGTGAAGTCTTCGTCGTAGGTGGCGTCGGAGCGGATTTGGGTTTGGATATTCATCCGCCAAGGGTAGCACTTTTGCGCCGGTCCCGAAATGCTCTATGTATCGTCGGGAAATCCCCCCACGAACGGAGCATCCCCTATGAAATTCGGTGTCGGACAGGCGGTTACGCGCAAGGAAGATCTGCGGTTCCTGACGGGGCAGGGGCGGTATGTCGATGATGTGACCTTGCCGGGGCAGGCCCATGCGGTGTTCCTGCGCTCGCCCTATGGCCATGCGCGGATCGTGGGGGTGGATGCGGCGGATGCGCGGGCGGTGGCCGGGGTCTTGGGCATCTATGTGGACGGGGATGCGGGGATTGCGGACCTGTCGGACCTCGTGACATCCATGCCGACCAGCAATGCCGATGGATCGCCGGGATATTATCCGGGCTTGCCGCATCTGGCGCGGGGGGCGGTGCGGTATGTGGGGCAGCCGGTGGCGATGATCGTGGCGGAAACGCTGGACGCGGCGCAGGAGGCGCTGGAACTGGTCGTCGTGGATTACGATGAATTGCCGGTGGTGACGGATGGGGAGGCGGCGCTGGCCCCCGGTGCGCCTAGCCTGCACGAGAGCGGCAACCTCGCCTATGATTGGGAGGTCGGGGATGCGGCGGCGACGGATGCGGTGTTTGCCAAGGCGGCGCATGTCTCGCGGTTGCGCATTCTGAACCCGCGTATCGTGGTCAATACGATGGAGCCGCGCGCGATCAATGCGGATTATGCGCAGGGCCGCTGGGATATCTGGTGCGGGACGCAGGGCAGTCATGCGATGCGGGGGCAGATCGCCTGGGCGCTGGGCGTCGAGGCGGAGCGGCTGCGCGTGCGGACGCCCGATGTGGGCGGGGGCTTTGGCATGAAGCTGATGATCCACCCGGAATACGGGGCGGTGTGCAAGGCCGCCGAGATGCTGGGGCGTCCGGTGAAGTGGA
>CALJIU010000119.1 GCA_937974055.1 uncultured Neomegalonema sp.
ATGGCATTCTTCTTCATCGCTTGCAGCAGCTTACAGGCTTGTCCATGCGCATCCCCCTGCCCAAGAGCAAGCACGTAATGCAGATCGGCGAAGACCACACATCCATCATCGGTCCGCGCGGCGCATAGATCGGCCAATTCCTGCCACCGATCCCCGACATTGACCCCTTCGAGTTCAAGCCGCACAAGCAACGATGCCCCGTTTGAGATATCGCGGTAATCATCGGTATGCTCGGCCCGGATTTCGGTGTCGTAGAGGCGCAGCACCTCGGCATAATCGCCCCGTTCGAGGTGGAACAGGGCGAGGTGCCACCAGACGTGATAGCGGAAATTGTTGCAATGCGCCCAAGTCTCCGGCTGGTTCACCAGCCACGTCACCCCCTCGCGCGCCCGGTTCGTCATGTCAAAGACATGCGCGACGGCATGAACGCCCCAAGCATCATCGGCGGCGCGCAGCACGGCATCGCGGCCCCGCGCCTCCGCCGCCCGGTAATCGCCGGTTTCCTCTAGCGTAAAGGCGTAGCAACCGTTGACATAGGCGGCGGCGGGATGATCGATATCATAGGCATCGCGCACCGCTTCGATGGACCGACGCATCCCCGCGCTATCCCCCATCACGAACCGCATCGACTGGCCCAGCTTCAGCGCGAAACCGTCGCGCGGATGGGCGCGCAGCACGGCATCCAGCCGGTCGGCGGCGGCGGCCAGATCACCCGTCAGGTACAGCGCCAGCGCCTCGGCATAGCCACGCTCGCGCGGTGTGGCTTCATCGGCGATGATCCGGGCGGCGGTGTCATGCGCGTCCTGTGCCGTCACGAGCAACTCACGCCGCCCCAACAGCAGCATGAAGAACCCCTTGGCCAAATGCGCCATCGCAAGATCGGGGTCCGCCTCCAACGCATCGGCGAGATGGTTCGGGGTCACAGCAGCATGGGCGAAAAAGGCGGCGACGGTGCGGTCCCATGCCTCCACGGCGGAGGGGCTGTCGGTACTCAGATCGTACCCATAGGCATCGGTGCGGGCCATGACCCCTCCATATCGTCCGTGTGTGGATCGCAACTGTAGAGCAACCAGCCGCGTCGTGAACCAAAAGTGTCTTCCCAATCGCGTGAAAATAAGGCGCAATCACGAAACATTAGGAGAGGGCATGATGCAGAAGCCGGTGGTGACGGTCGGATTGGTGGGGCTGGCGGCGGTGATGGTCGCGGCCCACAGCCATGGCGGGATGAAATTCGCCCTCGCCGCGCTGATCGGCGGGGCCGCCGGGGTGGCCCTCTACCATGCCGCTTTCGGCTTCACCGGCGCATGGCGGCGCTTTCTGCGCGAGGGGCGCGGCGCGGGCCTGCGGGCGCAGATCGTCCTGCTCGCCATCCTCGTCGTGCTGGCCTACCCGCTGATCGCCCATGGCGAGGTCATCGGGGTCAAGGCAAACGGCTGGGTGTTCCCGGTCGGCCTGGCCTCGGCCATCGGGGCGACGATGTTCGGCTTCGGGATGCAGCTTGGCGGGGGATGCGGCTCTGGCACCCTATTCACCGTGGGCGGCGGATCAAGCCGCATGGTGCTGACGCTTGCCGCCTTCGTCGCGGGATCGGTGCTGTGGACCGGCACGGCATCGGCATGGGCTGGCCTGCCCCGGATGGGCGGCGTCTCCGCCATTCGCGAACTTGGCACCGGCCCCGCCATCGCCCTTTCCCTTGCCATGCTGGCCGCCCTCTGGTCGCTCGTCTCGTGGCGCGAGCGGCTGCGATGCGGCGATATCGAGCGGTTCACCGCAACCGAGTCCCTCCTGCGCGGAAAATGGTCCCTGCTCCTCGGCGCGGGGGCATTGGCGGCGGTCGTGCTGGCGACCTTCACCGTGTTGGGCCGCCCGTGGGGCGTTACCTCCGCCTTTCCGCTTTGGGGGGTCAAAGCCCTCGATGGCCTCGGCGTTCCGGTGCAGGCGTGGAACGGCTGGTCCGATAAGGCCATCGCCCGCTCGGTCTTCGACCATTCAACTTCGGTGATGAATTTCGGCGTCATGCTCGGCGCACTGGTCGCCGCCGGGTTAGCCGGACGCTTCGCCCCGACGGCTCGGCTCAGTGCCCGCGACGTGGCCACGGCCATCGTCGGTGGCCTGCTCATGGGTTACGGCGCACGCCTTGCCTATGGCTGCAATATCGGCGGGCTGGTCGGCGGCATCGCATCGGGCAGCCTGCACGGGTGGTGGTGGCTGCTCTGGGGCTGGACCGGCAGCATGGCCGGGGTCTGGATGCGCGGTCGGATCGGCATGGATCCACCCTTAGCGTCACGCGGCTAGATCACGCGCAGGCATCGGCGCGGCCAAATCGGCAAGGATCGCGGGCGTCTCGAATTCTTCCGGGATCGCGCATAGCCGACGCTTCGCCAACCACCGGCCCAAGGCGGGTGAAGCCGTCAGCACGGCGAACGGCACCGCCAACAGCAGCCCGATCACCACCGGCAACACCCAGACGACGGCGGCGGGCGTGTAGACGCTCAACACAGCCAGTATCACCGCCCCGAACACGGTTTGCGGCCACAATGCCCGCACCGCCGTCGACCAGTTCAGGCCATAGGCATCGCGAATTTGCCCGCCCCAACCAACCTTGCGCCCAAAGGCCAGCCCGATCAGGAACACCGTCAGATGCACGGCCACCGCCGGTGACATCAGGATCGAGAAGATCAGCTCGATGGCCAAACCGGCAGCAAACCGCCGCGCCCCGCCATATCGGGCCACGCCCCCCGTTTGCAGCATCACGTGGATCGCCCCCACGATCTTCGGCGTCAGGCTCATCCCAACCATGGTGGCGAACAGGCCCAGCGCCAGTGGCGCATTGAAATCCATCATCGGATCGGCCACCGCCTTCACCGCACCCAGCGCCGTCAGGATCATCCACGCAGGCGCGCTCAGATACATCATGATCGCCTGAAACAACTGAAACCGGCTCGTCGGGGTCAGCCCCTCCATCCCCAGCAACCGCCAATATTGCATGTTGCCATTGCACCAGCGTTGCTCGCGGGTCATGAAATCGAGGATCGTCACCGGGTTTTCCTCGAAACTTTCCGTCTCGACCGGCACCACCCGCACCTCGTACCCGCCCCGCCGCATCAGAGTCGCCTCCACTTGGTCATGCGACAGGATATCACCGCCGAGCGGGGGGCGTCCGCCCAGCTTGGGCAGGTCGCAATGCGCCTTGAACGCCGCCACGCGGATCACGGCATTATGCCCCCAGAACGGCCCGCAATCCCCCTGCCACCATGCACTGCCCAGCGTAAAGGCCCGCATTCCGTGGCGCATCCCGAACTGGAAGATACGCCCGAACGCACTCTCCGCCGGGGCACCGACCGCGAGGCTCTGCACGATGCCGATGCGTGGGTTCGCCTCCGCAACCCGCACCAGCGACAGGATCGCCTCGCCCGACATCAGGCTGTCGGCATCGAGCGGCACGAACAGGTCGTAGTCGTCGCCTTGCTCCTGCAAGAACTGCCAGACATTCCCCGCCTTGTAGCCTTCGTTCGACATGCGACGGCGATACCCTGCACTCCCCAACCCATCGAGCGCAGGGCGGTGTAGCGCGAATAACCGCTCCTCTTCCGCCGCGACCGCCGGGATATTCGTATCGCTGATGATGTGCAGATCGACCCGATGCCCCTGCCCCGTCCGGTCCAGACTGCGCCGGGTGGCAAGCAAGCGGTCTATGGCGCGCTGCGGGTCTTCATTGCGCACCGCCATCGCAACGGCGACCCGCGACCGGATCGACACATCGCTCGTCATCTCCTGCGATAGCGGAAGCCCAGCACCCCCGCGCCGCGCGAGAAACAGCCCCAGCAACGAATTCCAGAACCCAAGGATCGTCCAAGGCGCGCTCAAGGCGATACAGGCGAGCAGCCCATATTCCAGCGCATCGATCCCGCCGGACGCAAACACCCGCGCGACCCCCGCCAACACTACAATCAGCGTCACCCCGCATAATCCGAGCGCAATCAAACGCCGGATCGTCAGACTGTGCGTGGCCTGAATCCCCGCCGGGGTCAGACCCTCATGCGCGCTTTCGAGTGCAACGAATGGCACGGGGTCTTGCGTCTGATCGGTCATCGTAGCCTTATCCCCGTATCGGTCTTCGTCGTCGTTGCCCGGTGCAACATTGACGTTGCGGCGCAGCATGTCGAGAAAGGAGTCCTAAGTTGGACCAAGCACTCAGCTATGAAAAGCCGGGCGAGGCGCAACTGGTTCCCGTTGCATCACCGAAAATCACGCAGCCGTGTCAGGCACTCGTCCGCGCGCTTTGGTCTGGTATCAGCCGGGGAACCGAGCGATTGGTCTTCGAGGACCGGGTGCCGGAATCCGAATACGACCGAATGCGCGCCCCCTTTCAGCGCGGCGATTTTCCCTTCCCCGTCATCTACGGCTATTCGATGGTCGGCAAGGTCGAGGCCGGGCCGCAAGAACTTGTGGGCAAAACCGTTTTCGCCCTCCACCCCCATCAAACGCGCTTTACGATCCCCGCCGATGCCTTGACCATCCTGCCCGCCGACCTGCCCCCCCGTCGCGCGACCCTCGCCGCGAATATGGAGACGGCCCTCAACGCCGTCTGGGATGGCGGGGTCGGGCCGGGGGACCGGGTTGCCATCGTTGGCGGCGGTATTCTCGGCGCGTTGGTCGCCGGAATATGCGGTCGGATTCCGGGGGCAGAGGTCACCCTGATCGACACCGACCCGACCCGCGCATCACTCGCCGATAACATGAACGTGACATTCGCGCCCCCCGGCGATGCGCCTTCAGGCTGCGACATTGTGTTCCATACATCCTCTAGCGCGAGCGGTCTGGATACCGCGATTCGCTGTACGGGGTTCGAGGGAACCGTGATCGAAATGAGCTGGTACGGCACCGACCGCCCTGCCATCCCGCTTGGCGGTGCCTTCCATAGTCAGCGCCTCAAGATCGTCTGCTCACAGGTCGGTCATGTGGCGCAAAACCGCCGTTCCCGCTGGAGCTACGCCCGCCGCATGGCCATGGCACTGACCCTACTGCGTGATGACCGCTTCGACGCCGTCATCACGAACGAGCGGGATTTCGACGCCCTGCCCTCGGCCCTGCCCTCCATCCTAGCCCCCGGCGCGCCGGGTCTTGCGACGGCGATACGGTATCCCCTCGCCCAAAAGTAACCGCGCGGGCAACCATGTTCGGCCCGCACTTTATCGATTTGTTTTTACTCAACGGATACGGTGAATCCCGAAGCAACCAAGGGGGTTCCCATGATCGTACTCATATCCTTCACGGAACTCGAAACCTTCCTCTTCGACAAGGCGGCAACCGAAGTCGGTGTCGCCCAGCACGTGCGGTACATCAACGATGCCAGCCCCGACGACGTGAGCGTCTTCCACGCGCAACTACAGCACGCCCGCAAAGCCTATCCCAAAGTCCTCATCCTCAATCTGGACAATGCGGAAAACGACTGGCGACCCATTCTCACCACCTTGAAAGAGAACGAACACTGGAAGAAGATCCCCGTGCTCGGATTCAGTTTCAGTGACAGCGCGGACATCGTCGAGGAGTTCTACGCCATGCGCGGCGCATCGCTCATCCGCAAACCCAACAGTTACGAACAACTCGTCAATATCACCAAGACCGCCATGCAATACTGGATGACCGTCACGACCCTACCGAACGAGTATCTGACTCAGTACTAGAGCCTTGTTTTGTCGCGTTTTCGAACCGCAAAACCGGTTCCCACTTTTGCTGAAAACGCTCTAAAGTCATTCGCGATCAAATTGGGGTACCCTGATCGCGATTGACCATCGCTACAGCGGCAGCCGCGCCCGGTTCGTGGCCGCCAATTGCCCGAATTCGCCGCCCGGATCGAGGCGCTCGACCTCCTGCCAATCGGCCCGCGCCCCCACCCTGTCTCCGGTGACGGCCCGCGCTGCGCCCCGCTCGAAATACGCGACCGCCGAAGACGGGTCAGAGGCCAACGCCGCCTCCGCATCGACCAACGCTCCCGCTGCATCCCCCGTCTTCCGCCGCGCCGCCGCCCGCAGCGACAGCGCCTCGGCATCGTTCGGCGACAGCCATAGCAGCGCGTCGATATCCCGGATTGCCCCGGCAAAATCCCCCTGCGACGCCTTGGTCCGCGCGCGCCCGTCCAACGCCCCCATCGAGGCGGGATCGACGGCCAAAGCCCGGTCGAAGAACCCGCGTGCGGCGGCGGCATTACCCGCCGCAATCTGAAAGTCCCCCGCCTGTGTGTACAGGTCGGCCTGCGCGGGTGCATCCGCCGTTCCTTGCGCGATCACCTCCAACGCACGGGCCGCCTCGTCGAACGACCCCAGCGAGGCCAGCGCCATCGCCCGGCAATGCGATGCGGCATCCCCGCCGCCCTGCGCCTGCCAGTTCTGCGCGATCGATAATCCGGTCGATGGCTGGCTCATGGCGGTTTGGATGCAGTCGTCATAGGTCGTCACCTGCGCCCATGCGGGCATGGCGAGCAGAGCGGCGGCGGCGAGTATCGTCAGGCGCATGGCAATCTCCAGTGATGCTTGCACGGATCATTACATCGGGATAAGGCGCGAATATGAGTGATTTGCAAGCCCCCAACACCCTCGTCTGCATCGGATACGGCTTCTGCGCCCGCGTTCTCGGCGCGCGGTTGCTGGCGGATGGGTGGCGTGTCATCGCCACTGCGCGCGGCGCAGAAAAGGCCGAAGCCTTGCACGCCAAAGGTATCGAGGCCCATATCTGGCCCGCCGACGACCTGCTGGCCGATCTGCCGGAGCGCACCCACCTTCTCATCTCGGCTCCACCGGACGAGGAGGGCGACCCTCTTCTGGCCCGCCACCGTGATGCCCTGCTCGCCCAGAAAGCGCGCGTTGCGTGGGTCGGGTACCTTTCCACCACCGCCGTCTATGGCGACCGCAATGGCGGATGGGTCGATGAAACCTCCGCCCTTACCCCTGCCAGCGAGCGCGGCAAGCGCCGGGTCGGGGCCGAACGCGACTGGCTCGCCCTCGCGCCCGAACTGCCCACCCACACCTTCCGACTCGCGGGCATCTACGGTCCCGGTCGCGGCCCGTTCGAGAAGATCAGGCGCGGCACCGTCCAGCGCATCGACAAGCCGGGGCAGGTCTTCGGGCGCATCCATGTCGAGGATATCGCTACCGTTGTGCAGGCCTCCATCGCCCGCCCTGCCCCCGGCACCGCCTATAACGTCACCGACGACCTGACATGCCCACCACAGGAAGTCATCGGCCACGCCGCCGACCTACTCGGCCTGCCCCGCCCGCCGCTGGTGCCGTTCGAGGATGCAGAAATGTCCCCCATGGCGCGCAGCTTCTATGGTGAGAACAAGCGCGTCGCGAATGACCGCATCAAGAGTGACCTCGGCGTCACCCTCGCCTACCCCACCTACAGCGAAGGGCTGGCCGCGATCCTCGAAGAAGAAGCCACTTAGCGGCGTCAATGACAGCGCCGACCACGTTCATGCACCCCTCCCTGCAATTTCAAGGAGAGTGTTGACGTAACGTCAGTGGTGTACCAGTCTCGTACATGGAAAGACGCTAGATCTTTCGGCAAAGGGAGACTGACATGCTCAAACGCTTCTCGACCATGGCCGCAATCATCGCTCTGGCCGCCGCCCTGCCCGCAATGGCGCAGAATGCCGGCAACCTGAACAAACTTTCCGCTTTCAAGCAGACCGGCACCCCGATGATGGAGCCGATCCCGCAGGACGGCAAACGTGCCGATTCGATCCGTAAGGTACTCGAAAACGTAACCGTGCCAGACGGCTTCAAGATCGAACTCTACGCCGTCGTCCCCGATGCGCGCCACATGGCCGTCGGCCCGCAGGGCGTCGCCACCTTCGTCGGCACCCGCAAGAACGAAGTCTACGTCGTGACCGACCGCGACAAGGACCGCGTGGCCGATGACGTAAAGGAATTTGCGCCCTCCATTGGCTTCACCATCCCGAACGGCGTGTGCTTCTCGAAGGACGGGTTCCTGTTCATCGCCGAGCAGAACCGCGTTCTCCTCTTCCCCGCCGCCGAATTCTTCTACGAAGGACCGGATGTCGCGGCGTTCGAGGTGGTGGCCGAGGGCAACCTGATCCCGGCGGAGGAAGCCAGCTACAACCACACCGCCCGCGTCTGCGATATCGGCCCGGATAACAAGCTCTATATCTCGCTGGGCCAGCCCTATAACGTGGCGCCCGCCGATAAGATGGAATTGTACAAGGAAACCGGCATCGGCGGCATCATCCGCATGGATCGCGACGGCAAGAACCGCGAGGTCTATACCTATGGCGTCCGCAATTCCGTGGGGCAGGACTTCCATCCCGAAACGGGCGAGCTGTGGTGGACCGACAATCAGGTCGACGGCATGGGTGACGATATCCCGCCGGGGGAGTTGAACCGCCAGACCGAAGCCGGTCAGCATTTCGGCCATCCGTGGTACGGCGGCGGCACGACCCGCACTGACGAATACAAGGACGAGACGCCTCCAGAGGGCATCGTACATCCGGCTGTCGAAACGGTGGCCCATGCCGCCGATCTGGGCATGATGTTCTACACGGGCCGTCAGTTCCCCGCGAAGTACAAGAACGCCATCTTCTCGGCGCAGCACGGCTCGTGGAACCGCACCGAGCCGGTCGGCGCGCGGGTCATGGTCACGCATATCGGCGAAGACGGCACGGCGGAGATGACGCCCTTCGCCGAAGGTTGGCTTGATGCGGAAACCGGCGAATATCTCGGTCGCCCCGTCGATGTGGCGCAACTGCGCGATGGCTCGCTGCTCGTTTCCGACGATCTCGCCGGTGCGATCTACCGCATCAGCTACGACGGCGAATAATGCCATAAGGTGTCCGGCGCAATGCCGGGCACCGCCCCATCCCCGGTCTGTGTCTTATAAGCGAGTCGCAAATTGAAATTTTATTTACCAATTCTATTAGCGTTTTCTGTCGCTTCCACCCCGGTTTTGGCCGCAGATATGGAAGCGGGACGCAAAAAAGCTAAGAAATGCCGCACCTGCCACGGGCTGGACGGCATCGCGAGAATTCCCATCGCCCCGCATCTCGCGGGGGAAAGCCAAGTTTATATTGAGACGCAACTCAAGGCGTTTCGCCTTGGCAAGCGCGAGCATGAGATGATGACCGTCGTGGCCAAGGGCCTGTCCGACGAGGACATTTCCGATCTGGCGAAATGGTATTCGTCCATCGAAATTACGGCAACGATGCCGGAAAAAGCTGAATGATTTCAGCGGTTGGCGTCGATAATCGAAAAGTCGGCGGTCTGGCCAGGAATAGGCTGTGCGCTAACGCCTTTGGGTAGGCAATCCTTGTCGACTATGTTCGCCCTAACCACGCGCTGCTCGCTCACCGTGACCTGCGCGAGACAGCCGGTCGGCAGGTGAACCGCGCTGCGCACCAGCTCGATTGGCAGGTTAGAGAAGGCTTCGGGAAGACGTGCATTTGCTGGAAGGCTGACCGATGCGGCAAGAACCGCCCCAATGATGACACCTGACCGCATACCCATGATCTATCTCCCAAGCGACACATCGTCGAATTGACGATGGCTTAATCCTCTTCGCCCGGAAGTGTTCCCGGACACATGAAGATTTTTTAACTTGAGCAAGATACGGGCCACACC
>CALJIU010000120.1 GCA_937974055.1 uncultured Neomegalonema sp.
CCTTACGCTGAATCGTATCTCGGCTTATCCGGTCTGCGATTTCCGCCCCACCGCTCGCGGGCGATATCGGCCTGTCGCGGTCTTGGCTCCGGTGGCGGGGACATATCCTCGTAGAGCGCCTGCGCCTCCGGGGCGGGACCGCGCCTAGTGCCGAGGGCGAGAATCTTCACGATGCGGATGTTTTCGTGCAGACGAAAGGTCAGAACGTCCTCGACCCGTACCGTCTTGCCCGGCTTGGTGTAGCGGTCGCCGTTGATGCGCAGCTTTCCCTCGGTCACAAGCTTGGCCGCAAGGCTGCGCGATTTCAGGAACCGCGCGTGCCACAGCCATTTGTCGATGCGGAGGGTCGCCTCCGCATCGTTGGTGTCGCTCATTTACCGTCCTTGAGCTTTTGGAGGATCGCGAAGGGCGAATCCGGGTCCATCGGCTTGGCGGCGCGGGCGGGTGCGGCGGTGTATTCGCGCTTTGGCTGGCGGTCGGACTGACCGGGCTTGCCGCCGCGTTGATTGCCCTTGCCACCGCCCGGCTTGCGATTGCCGCCATCGGAGCGGGCAGGGCGCTCGCCCGCCTCGACCTTTGGCTGGCGTCGGCGGTTGCCGCCTTCACGCTTTGCCGCCGCGTCGCCACCTTCGCGGTTTTGGTCGCCGCGCTGACGCCTTCCGCGTGGCAGGATGCGGAACGTGTAGAACGTCTCCATCTCGCCGGTTTCGGAATCGGGCATCGACACTTCGAGCGTCTTGCCCTCGGCTTCCTTCGGGGCGGAAGCGGGCTGGGACATTGCCGCCATCGGCTCGTCGGTGGTTTCGATCCGGGGGGCCATGTCGTCCCGCGTGCCTTCACCGGCCTTGCTGCTCGCCCCGCCATCATCGGTCACCGCGCCGGTCGCATCCGCAGACATGGGGCGTTCGGGGGCCTGATCGACATCGGTTGCGCCCTGTTCGACCGCCTCGATGGCGGCGGTATCCGCTTCGGCATAGACCGTCGCGGCGGGGGCGTCATCGAGGGCATCGCCGGGCATCGCCTCGGTGATGACCTCATCGACGGGCCGTGGGCCGCCCTCGTCGTTTTCGGTTTCTGCCGGTGTTGCTTTCGCCACGAGTTGCGCGGCGGTCGTCTCGTCGGTTGATTCCGTGTCGGCGGCTTCTACCCCGACCGCTTTTGTCTCGCTTTCGGCATCGGGAATACCGACCGTTGCCGCTTTGACCTTGGGGCGCTCGGCCTTTTCGGCGCGGTAGCCCAAGCCATCCATCAGGGATGCGAATTGTTCCAGCGTCAGGCCCGTGATCGATAGCATATCCGCCGTCGCCTCGAACCCCTTGCGCGCGTCCAGCGTGCGCGTCATGTCGGCCAGCCGCTCCAGCATATCCAGCCGCAACGCCCGGTCGCCCGCTTTGCGGTAGCCGGCCATTTGGAAATAGGCATCCGGCAATCCTGCGGGGGCGGGGAAGGTGACCACCCCGGCGGGGGGCGGGGCGGGGATGTCATCCATGCTGTTCGCGATGCCCCACAGCATGATCCGCATCCGCGTTGGTGCGGGTTTCAGCAAGATGGGCAGGAACAAGGTGTACTGGCCAAAACGCAGCCCGTGCTTGCGCATCATCGAGCGCGTTTCCTGCTCGATGGCCTTTACGTCTTGCGCGACCGGACCACGGGGCAATACGCCCAGTGCCTCGACCAGTTGGAACACGACGCCCTTGGCGATGCCGGTGATCGCTTCGTCATCGCGGATTGCCAGCAGCGGCTCGAACAATGCCTTGATCCGCCGGTCGATCCATTGTTGCAGCCGTCGTTCGGCGCGCTCTACGCTGGAGGCTTCGAGCAATTCGTCGGCGAACAGCTTGGCCACGGGCGACAGGGTGTCGGCCCCCTTGGTCAACCGCCCGATGACGACATTGTCCCAGACGATGCCGCCCTGTTCGGTGAAGTCGATGTCGCCATCGTTTCCGGCATACAGCTTTTCAACCCGCTGGGTCAGTTCCGCCATGACGGGGGCGGTGCTGGCCGCGCGCAGGGTCGTAGCATGTACACCCTCGGCGTTTTTGTCCGGTTGAAAGCGCAAGCCTTCGATCCGCCCGACATGTTCGCCTTCGACCATGACGTCGCCGTTCTTGTCGACTGTGGCCACCAGCTCCTCCTTCTGTTTCAACCGCTGCATCAGCACGCTGGTGCGGCGGTCGACAAATCTCTGCGTCAGTCTGGCATGGAGCGCGTCGGAAAGTCGATCCTCCACGGCCCGCGCCCGTTCCCGCCAATGTTTGGCGTCGTCCAGCCAATCTGACCTGTTCGCGGTATAGGTCCAGGTACGGATATAGGCCAGTCGTTTTGACAGCACATCGATATCGCCATCGGTCTTGTCGATTCTGATGATCTGTTGCGCCATCCAGTCAGTCGGGATTACCCGCTGCCCTGTGGTCAGAAAGCTGTAGAGGCGGCGGAGCAAGTCGACATGCTCGCTGATCATCGTTTTACGGAAATCGGGGATCTGGCAGATATCCCATAGCAGCCGCACCGCGTTCTTGCCCTTCGCGCTCATCTGCACATCGGGGTCGGCGGCCAGCATCCGAAGGGCGACGATATCCTCGCCCTCGCGGGTCCGCTGTAACCCTAGCATTGGGGCGGGCAGTTCGAGGCTGGCCAGCAGGGCGGGGGGCGAGGCGAATTGCAGGCGTGAGTTGCGCCATTGCAGCGATCCGACCGGCGCGAATTGGTGATCCTCGATATTCTCGACCACCTCCGGCTCTAACGGGCGGCAATCGGCGGTGACGCCGAACGAGCCGTCGTTCTTGTATCGCCCCGCGCGCCCGGCGATTTGAGCCAGTTCCTGCGCCTGAAGGTTGCGGTGCTTCTTGCCGTCGAATTTCGCCTTGCCCGCGAACCAGACGGATTTGAGGTCGAGGTTCAGGCCCATGCCTATGGCATCGGTGGCGACGAGGTAATCGACCTCACCGTCCTGAAACATCTTCACCTGTGCATTGCGGGTGCGGGGGGACAGCGCCCCCATCACGACCGCCGCACCGCCCTTTTGCCGCCGGATCAATTCGGCAATCGCGTAGACCTGATCGGTCGAAAAGGCCACGATGGCCGAGCGCGGGGGCAGGCGGCTGATCTTCTTCGACCCCGCATAGGTCAGAATCGAATACCGCTCGCGGATGTGAAACCGCGCGGTGGGGATGATCTGCTCGATCCGGTCGCGCATGGTCATCGCGCCCAAGAACAGCGTTTCGTGCATCCCCCGCGCATTCAGCAGGCGGTCGGTGAAGACATGCCCGCGTTCGAGGTCTGCACAAAGCTGGATTTCATCCACCGCGAGGAAGGCGGCCCCGATTTCGGTGGGCATCGATTCGACGGTGCAGATGAAGTATTTGGCGCGCGGCGGGACGATCTTTTCCTCGCCCGTCACCAGCCCCACGACCGATGGCCCGCGCAGTTCGACCACCTTGTCATAGACCTCGCGCGCCAACAGGCGCAGCGGGAAGCCCATGACGCCGGTCTTATGCCCCAGCATCCGTTCGATGGCATAGGTCGTCTTGCCGGTATTGGTCGGGCCGAGCACCGCCGTAACGGTATGGTCCCTCGAATGGGGGGCGGACATGGTGACGGCCTTTGGGGCGGGGGTGGATGGTGGCGACTATGTAGGGCTTTGCGGGCGGTGGTGCAAACCGAACGATTTCACCAGGGCAATCGGGTGAATGAATATTTACGGTTGTAGCGCGCCGTGAAGCCCTCTCCCCGCTTGCGGGGGGAGGGTTGGGTGGGGGGCCTCTCCGCTGGAAACAGCCGTTCGGGTTGAGAGACCCCCCTCCCCGGCCCTCCCCCCACTGGCGTGGGGAGAGGGAGAAGAGGCATATGTCAATTCACCCGATTGCCCTGACGATTCCACGGGTGGTCTGGCCAGTTGTCCCGTTCCATCCTAACGTCATTCGCGATTAAGTTGAGTTGCGGAATCCGCCAAGAACTGCGTGTTTCGTGACGCTTTTTGGCTCAACCTGATCGCGATTGGCTGTAGCGTCGGGTGACACCGAAAAAAGGATCGCCGCCATGAATAAGCCAATCCATACCGAGAATGCCCCGCCCCCCTTCTCGGCCTATAC
>CALJIU010000121.1 GCA_937974055.1 uncultured Neomegalonema sp.
AGCGTGGAACAGCACTTCCGCCCCCGCCGTCGACCATTCCTTCGATATCTCCTCCGCCTCGTTATGCGAGAGGCCGTCGACGCAGGGGCACATGACCATGGCGGTGGGGTAGAGCTTGTTGACCCAGCAGGCGTCGTGGCCCGCGCCCGACACGATATCCTTGTGCGTGTAGCCCAGCCGTTCGGCGGCGTCGCGGATGGATTGGACGAGGGTTTCGTCGAAGGCGGGGGGGTCGAATTGGCCGACGATTTCGGCTTCGAAGCCGACGTCCAGCGCCTCGCATAGTTTCGGGGCCTCCTCCATGAGCCGCGCGACCATTGCGTTGAGGCGGTCCAACTCGTGCGACCGGAAATCGACGGTGAAGACGGCCTTGCCGGGGATGATGTTGCGGGAATTGGGGTAGACGTTTGCCTGTCCGATGGCTCCGACGGCGTTTGGCTGGTTGTCCATCGCGATTTGATGGACCAACTCGGTGATCTGGGCCATGCCGCGCCCGGCGTTCTTGCGCATGGGCATGGGGGTCGAGCCGGTGTGGCTTTCCTTGCCCGTGACGGTGATCTCGATCCAGCGTAAGCCCTGACCGTGGGTGACGACGCCGATATCTTTGCCCTCGGCCTCCAGAATTGGCCCCTGCTCGATATGCAGCTCGAAGAAGGCGTGCATCTTGCGCGCGCCGACGGGTTCTTCGCCCTTCCAGCCGATGCGTTCGAGTTCGTCGCCGAAGCGTTTTCCCTCGGCATCGGTCTTGGCGTAGGCCTCTTCCTGCGTCAGCACGCCCGCGAAGACGCCGGAGGCCATCATGGCGGGGGCATAGCGGGTGCCTTCCTCATTGGTCCAGTTGACGACTTCGATGGGGTGCTTGGTTTTGATTTCTAGGTCGTTGAGCGTGCGGATGATCTCCAACGCGCCCAACACGCCAAGCACGCCGTCGTAGCGGCCCCCGGTCGGCTGGGTGTCCAAGTGTGAGCCGACCATGACGGGCAGGGCGTCGGGGTCGGTGCCCTCGCGCCGGGCGTACATGGTGCCCATCTGGTCGAGGCCCATGGTGCAGCCCGCCTGCTCGCACCAGCGTTTGAACAGATGGCGGGCCTCGCTATCCTCGTCGGTCACCGTCTGGCGGTTGGAGCCGCCCGCGATGCCGGGGCCGATCTCGGCGATTTCGTGGATGGTATCCCACAGCCGGTCGCCGTTGATGCGCAGGTTTTCACCGGGTGCGGCCATGCTCGTCTCTCCCCTTGCGGAATTTTTCCAACTGGTGGAAGGCTACCCGCACGGCCATGCTGGTCAAGCGCAAAAGGGGAGCGGGCATGGTTGAGGTGACACCGGGGGCGGAGACGGTGAACGAGGCGCGCGGGTTGGTGCCGATGCTGTCGGCGGCGAATTTCGTCATCGGGATGGGCGCATTCATGGTCGTCGGGTTGCTGAATCCGGTGGCGGATGACCTGATGATGACGACCGCCGGGGCCGGGTGGATCATGACGAGTTATGCGCTGGCCTATGCCGTGCTGTCGCCGTTGTTGGTGGCGGCGAGCGGGGCGCTGGGGCGGCGGCGAGTGCTGGCGGCGGGGTTGGTGCTGTTTGCT
The DNA here is from genome assembly GCA_937974055.1 of uncultured Neomegalonema sp. Taxonomy (GTDB): domain Bacteria; phylum Pseudomonadota; class Alphaproteobacteria; order Rhodobacterales; family Rhodobacteraceae; genus JAHDDY01. Next base: position 1,584 of record CALJIU010000121.1, read on the forward strand.
GCCGGATGCGTGGTTTCGGCGCTGGCCCCTTCGGCGGGGATGTTCACGCCGGTTGCGGCATCGGTGGCGGCGGGGCTGAGTGCGCCGGAGCGACGGGGAAAGGCGCTGGCCGCCGTGTTCTTCGGTCTGACGCTGGCGCAGGTGTTCGGGGTGCCAGCGGGGGGGTGGGTCGCCTATACTTTCGGGTGGCGCGAGGCGTTTTGGATGGTGGCGGCGCTGTCGGTGCCGTTGATCTGGTTGGTCTGGACGCGGGTGCCGCGCGGGCTGCGCTTTCAGCCGGTGACGCTGGGCGATTTGGGGCGGATGCTGTCGAATGGGCCGGTAATGCTGGCGGTGTTGTTCACCACATCGTTCTTGGGCGCAGTTTACGTTGTCTATACCTATATGGCCCCGCTGTTGTCGCAGACGATGGGATGGGGGCGGGACGGGATCACGTTGGCGTTGGTGATCTATGGCTGTGGCGCGGTGATCGGGAATCTGGTGGGCGGGGCGGTTACGGATAGGATCGGGGCGGGGCGGACGCTGACGATATTGGCGGTGTCGCAGATCGTGCTGCTGCCGCCGTTCTCGATGCTGCCGATGGGCGAGGGGGCGGTGATGCTGCTGCTGTTCGTCTGGCCGCTGTTCGGGTGGTCGTATATGGCGGCGCAGCAGATGCGGTTGCTGGCGCTGGCCCCCGAAGCGGCGAGCGTGGTGCTGGCGCTGAATGCGGCGGCGATCTATGTCGCGGCGGCGGTGGGGTCGGCGTTTGGGGGCGCAGTGCTGTCTGCCCATGGCCTTGGCGCATTGGGCATCGGGGCGGGAATCGCCGCCCTGCTGGCCATCGTGCATATCCTGTGGTCGCGGCGTCTTTCGGGGTAGCGGATATCCCTCGTCAGAGGCCGCCCAACCCCTGGACGGGGGCCGAGGTTTCGGGGCGGGGTGGACGGGGTGGTTCACCCGCCGCGACGAGTTCCTTGATGCGGAAAATGCTGCGCAGGCGTGCGTGTAACTGGTCGAGGCGGTCGCGATCCGCGAAATTCACGCAGCCGGTGTTGAAGGTCACGAAGACGCGGATATCGTTGTCGTCATCCACGCGGCTGAGGTCGGTGATCGGCAGGCCGGTGATGGATTCGGGGCAGTTGTCCTTTTCCGTCGGTGTGTAGAACCGCTGGAGCGTAGCGTATTCGTATTGCTCTAGCGCCTCGACAGCCCGGCGGAATGAGTTGACCGGCAGCGACCCGCGCGAGCGGCCCGGTTTGATGGTGTTTTCCTGCGCGTTCAACGAGTAGGTATCGTCGGCATTGAGCGTCATCGTGTAGATCGGGCACAGGCCCGGACAAGCCCCGGAGCCGAGGGTGATCGTTCCGGTCAGGGGCGGAGCCTTTGGTTCGGGCTGGGGCGTCGCACAGGCGGCGAGGGCCAAGGCTGCGACACCGATGAAACCGTTTTGCACGCTGCGCATTGTTCGTTCTCCGTTCACTGCCCCTGATGCGAGATAGTCATCGAGGGGCCGTGTGTCCAGTGTGATGGTAGGTCTTGTCAGGCGCGTGAGCGCCGTCTGCGCCGCCCGCCTTCGCCGGTGGTTCCGGGGGGTGGGGAGGGGTCGGTGGTGGGGAGGCGGACGATCTTGCTGAGGCGGGGATAGGGGGCGGTCTTGTGGGGGACGGCCATCGCCTCGATGAAGTGATCCTGGAATTTGGGGGCGAGGGCGGTTTCGATTTTTTCGATATCCGTGACGACCTTCTCGATTTCCTTGCGTTTGCCCGCGTTCAGAAGCGCTATGCGAGCGCCGGTTCCGGCGGCATTGCCCGCAGAGCGGACGTTCTCGACGTCGCAATCGGGGATCATGCCGAGCACCATCGCGTGCTTGGGCGATATATGCGCGCCGAAGGCCCCGGCGAGGGTGACGCGGTCGACCTGTTCGATGCCCATCTCATCCATCAACAACTGGCATCCGGCATAGAGGGCGGCCTTGGCGAGCTGGATGGCGCGCACATCGGCCTGAGTGACCATGATGCGCTGTGCGCCCTCGTGGATGAGGTACGAGAATGTGCGGCCTTCGGAGAAGACGCGGTTGGTCTTTTCGCACAGGCTGCCGCGTACCACGCCGTCGATGTCGATTACATCGGCGAGGCGCATCTCGGCGATGGCCTCGATGATACCCGATCCGGCGATGCCGGTGACGCCGGTGGCTTCGGTCGCCGCCTCGAAACCGGGGTCATCGGACCAGAGTTCGCAGCCGATGACTTTGAAGCGTGGCTCCTTGGTATCGGGGTCGATGCGGATGCGCTCGATTGCCCCCGGTGCGGCGCGCTGGCCGCAGGAAATCTGCGCGCCCTCGAATGCGGGGCCGGTGGGTGAGGAGCAGGCGAGCAGCTTGTCGCGGTTGCCCAAGACGATCTCGGCATTGGTGCCGACATCCACGATCAGGACGATTTCCTCGGAATTATAGGGTTCTTCGGCCAGCACGACCGCCGCCGCATCGGCCCCGACATGGCCCGCGATGCAGGGCAGGGTGTAGACGCGGGCGTCGGGGTTGACGGTGGTAATGTCGAGTTCGCTGGCCCAGAAGACCATGCCTTCGCCCGCCGCCAGTGCGAAGGGTGCGCCGCCGAGTTCGACCGGGTCGATGCCCAGCAGCAGGTGATGCATGACCGGGTTGCCGACGAAGGTGCATTCAAGAATGTCGTCGGTGTCGATCATTGCCTGAGCGGCGACCTGACCGAGCAGGACGTTGATCGCCTCGCGCACGGCAGTCGTCATTTGCGCGGCCCCTTCGGAGTTCATCATCGAATAGGAGACGCGGCTCATCAGGTCTTCGCCGAAGCGAATCTGCGGGTTCATCAGGCCAGCGGAGGCGACGGTCTTTCCCGTGCGCAGGTCGGATAGGTGGCAGGCGACGGTGGTGGAGCCGATATCGAAGGCCGCGCCGTAGATCGTGCCCTCATAGAAGCCGGGCCAGACGTTGACGATGCGCCCGCGTTGTTTTCTACGCCCGAAATGGACGGCGCAGGTGACGTGCCATTTGCCTTCGCGCAGGGCGCGCTGCAATCCCTGCATGATGCGCAGATCACCCATCAGGTCATCGAGATCCCATTGTTCCTTGAGCGCTTCTTTCAGGCGTTCCATATCCGAGGATGGATCGTGCATGTCCGGTTCGCGGACTTCGACGTAGAAAAGTTGGGTGGCCGGGTCTAGTTCGATCACGCGGTCATCGGCATCCTTGCGCACGACTTGCTTATGGACCTGACTTTCGGCGGGGACGTCGATGACGATATCGCCCTCGATCTTGGCCTGACAACCGAGGCGGCGGTCCTCCTTGAGGCCGCGCTTATCTTTGTAGCGTTGCTCGACGCTGTTCCATTCGGATAGCGCGCCCTGAATAGCCGTTACACCGTGCTTGGAGAAATCGCCGTAGGACGGCGTGATCTGGCAGCGAGAGCAGATGCCCCGTCCGCCGCAGACCGAGTCGAGATCGACACCCAATTCGCGGGCGGCTTGCAGGACGGGCGTTCCCGCCGGAAAGCGCCCGCGCTTGCCCGAAGGGGTAAAAACCACGAGGGGGTGGGCGGGCGCGTCGGCCATTGTCAGCTCCGGGAAAAAAGGGTCGTCTGCGTCACGACAGACGTTGAACTCTAATGACGATGTATCAAAGCCTTCTTTCGACCTGAAAAGCGCGTAAAACGACGCGGGTGCCGTTCTTGCCACTGTGACCCGTTGGACCGAGGAGGAAAAGCCGATGTTCGACCGCCGACAGATACTCGCCGGATTGACCGCTGGGGCCGTTGCTGGCGCATTGCCTGCGCTTGGCCGGGGTTTGGACGGCGTTCCGGCCATTGGAATGGGGACGTGGTTAACCTTTGATGTCGGCAATGATATCGCGGCGCGCGACCGCTGTGTCGAGGTGCTGCGTGCGTTCTTCGATGCGGGCGGACGGATGGTCGATTCGTCGCCCATGTATGGATCGTCGGAGGATGTGCTGGGCTATTGCCTCGCGCGGATCAAGGATGCGCCGGTTCATGCGGCCAGCAAGGTGTGGATACCATCCGTCGATCTAGGCGACGAGCAAATGGCGGCGTCGCGGTCGCTCTGGAGCATACCACGCTTCGATCTGATGCAGGTGCATAACCTGCTTGGCTATGAGGGGCATATCGAGACGCTGCGCGCCATGAAGGCGGCGGGGCAGGTCGGGGCCATCGGGATTACCACGTCGCATGGGCGTCGCCACGGGCGGTTTGTCGAGATCATGGCGGCGGATGATACGCTGGATACGGTGCAGTTCACCTACAACATGATCGACCGGGCGGCGGAAGGCCGGTTGTTACCGATGGCACAAGAGCGGGGATTGTCGGTGATTATCAACCGGCCTTTTCAGCGCGGGGCGTTGATCCGGCGGCTGGAGGGCAAGCCGCTGCCGCCCTATGCCGCCGAGTTGGGGATTGGGACGTGGGCGCAATACTTGCTGAAATGGGTGATTTCGCATCCGGCGGTCACGGTCGCTATTCCGGCGACCTCGAATGTCGCGCATATGCGTGAGAATATGGCGATGCTGACGACGCCGATGCCCGACGCGGCGACGCGGGGGCGGATGCTCGATTGGGTGCGGGAACTGTAATGGTCGAGTATGTCGAACGCACCATCCGGCGCAGCCTTCGCGCGCGCGTCCTGCGGTTTTTCGGGATATCGTCCCTTGGGGCGATGGTGGTGACGGCGTTGACCGATCTTGTGGCATCCTCCGGGACGGGTGCGGTGATCTTTCGCCCCCTTGGCCGGATATGGATGGGGTTGCATGAGGGCAGTTTGCAGTCTTTGCACGCCGCGCTCTATGAGATGGGGGTCGGGTGGCTGTGGACCGGGGTGCTGTTGCCGATCCTGTCGCAGGCCGGAATCGTGGTTTTCGGTTGTCTTGCGGTCCTGTTTCTTGCATTTGCGTGGCTGATACCGGGCCACCCCCGGCGGAGGAGAGACGACCATGACCCTCGATACGATCGAAGACGCCATTGAAGCCATCGCACGCGGCGACTGTGTTGTCGTGGTGGATGATGAAGACCGCGAGAACGAGGGCGATCTCGTCATGGCGGCATCTAAGGTGTCGAAGGAATCGATGGCCTTCATCATTCGCGCTGGTGGTCTGGTCTGTGCGCCGATTACCGCCGCCGAGGCGCGGCGGTTGAAACTGGAGCCGATGGCGCGGGAGAACGATGCGCCCCTTGCGACGGCGTTCACCGTTTCCATCGATTACCGCGAAGACCTGACGACCGGCATCTCCGCCGCAGAGCGGACATCGACCGTGCGGGCCTTGGCCAATAACAACGTGCAGGCCGAAGATTTCGTACGGCCCGGCCATATCTTTCCGCTGGTGGCCAAGGATGGCGGCGTGCTGATGCGGTCGGGCCATACAGAGGCGGCGGTCGATCTGGCGCGGCTGGCTGGGGAGCCGCCGGCGGGGGTGATCTGCGAGATCTTGGGGCAGGACGGCGATACGCTGAAGGGCGAGCCGTTGTTCGAGTATGCGCGGGAAAATGGGCTGAAGGTCGTGTCCATCGCCGATTTGATCCATTATCGGCAGCAACGGGAGAGGCTGGTGTCGCGGGTGGCGGAGTTTACGACCGAGACGGAATTCGGCACAGCGCAAGCCATCGTCTACTCGACGCCCTTCGATGACGAGCATCATATGGCGCTGGTTTATGGCGATATCGGTGACGGCAAGGATGTGCTGACGCGGCTGCATCGCGAATCGTTACTGGATGATGTTTTCGGCGGGTCGAACCGCACGATTGCCGAAGTGCAGCGCCGGATTGCCAAGCAAGGTAAGGGTGTCGTCGTCTACCTGCGCGAAGGCGCGGCAGGGGTGACGGTCGATCCGCCCTCGTGGGAAGACGACGTGACTGCGTCGTCCATCGAGCGGTCGCAGAATTGGCGCGATGTGGGGCTGGGGGCGCAGATATTGCGCGATCTGGGGGTCAATTCGATCCGTTTGCTGGCCTCGCAGGAGCGGCAGTATGTGGGGCTGTCGGGCTTTGGCGTGACGATCTCAGGTACGGAGATCATGTCCTAGCCGCCACCCCAAACTTTGCGTGTGACCAAAAAAAAGCGGCGACCCTAAAGGGGGCCGCCGCAAAGTGGAGATGGAGTTGGTGTAACGCTTTGAAATGTATCGCGACGAACTGCGCCCAAAGAAAGGCACAGGCGGTCTATTTTATGAAAAAAATCCACTGCTTTGAATGACTTATCAGCTTTTTACGCCGCAAGAGTTTGTAAATTTTTACGTAATAGCAACCGTTTAGGCGGGGCGATTAACGTACGGTGTTAACTATTTTCAATGGTTACGAGATACGGCGTGATTGGAAGAAATCGCGCAGCAACTCGGCGCATTGGTCGGCGGCGATGCCGTTATAGACCTGTGGCCGGTGGTGGAGATTCGGGTGGGTGTAGAGGCGGGGGCCGCTCTCCAAGCCGCCGCTCTTGGGGTCGCTTGCGCCGTAATACAGTGTTTCGATCCGCGCCATAGCGATGCAGGCGGCGCACATGGGGCAGGGTTCGAGCGTGACCCATAGGGCGTGGCCTTCCAGCCTTTGCGAGCCGACCGCCTGACAGGCGCGGCGGATGGCCAGTATCTCGGCATGGGTGCTGGGGTCGTGCTGGGCGCGGGTTTCGTTACCGGCGCGGGCGACGATCTGGCCATCGGGCGATATGATGACGGCACCGACCGGCACCTCGCCCCGCGCCTGCGCCGCGCGGGCCTCGGCCAAGGCTTGCGGCATCCATGTCGTGAAGGGGGTTTTCGGGTCGGTCATGCCACGAAGCATAGCGTACCGGCCTTCGCTCTGCTATCGCATCGCGCATGAGTGACGAACCGAACAAGCCAGAACGCATCGCAAAACGCCTGTCCCGCGCCGGGGTCGCCTCTCGCCGGGATGCGGAACGCATGATCCTCGAAGGGCGCGTGAGCCTGAACGGTAAGGTGCTGGACACCCCCGCCGTGACGGTCACGATGCGCGATAAGATCGTGGTCGATGGGCACCCCATCGGTGAAGCGGAACCCGCGCGCCTGTGGAAATATCACAAGCCACGCGGCGAGGTGACCACGGCGCGAGACGAGAAGGACCGGCGCACGGTGTTCGATGGCTTGCCGGAGGACATGCCGCGCGTCATGCCGGTGGGGCGGTTGGATATCACGTCCGAAGGGCTGCTGCTGCTGACCAATGATGGCGAGTTGAAGCGCAAGCTGGAGCTGCCCTCGACGGGCTGGACCCGGCGATATCGGGTGCGGGTGCATGGCCGCCCGACCGATGCGACGCTGGAACCGCTGTTGCAGGGGATCACGGTCGACGGGGTGCGCTATCAACCGATGCAGGTGCAGTTCGACCGGCAACAGGGGGCGAATGCGTGGATGACGATTGCGCTGAAGGAAGGCAAGAACCGCGAGATCCGCAAGGCGATGGAGGCCATCGGCCTGACGGTGAACCGGCTGATCCGCGTCTCGTATGGCCCATTCCAACTAGGCCAGATGGGCGAGGGCGAGGTCGAGGAGATCAAGGGCCGCATTCTGCGTGATCAGCTAGGAGAGCGTGAGGCGGGGGGCGAGCAGAAACCTGCGCTGAAGGCGAAATTGGCTACGAAGGATAAACCAAAGAGTGGCAAAAGCGCACGACCCATAAGTGCGCGCCGCAGTGGCAAGGGACCACGATGACCGATTTGAAGACCCTCGACCGATTCTCGCCCAATACCGATGCCCGTGATGGTCCCATCGATATGCTGGTGATTCATTATACCGGCATGACCAGCGGTGCCGCCGCCATCGAGCGGCTATGTGACTCCGACGCGAAGGTGTCGGCGCATTACGTGATCGAGGAAGACGGCGCGCTGCATCGGTTGGTGCGCGAGGAGGATCGGGCGTGGCACGCGGGTGTGTCGATGTGGGGTGGTCGGCCCTTGCTGAACGATTGCTCCATCGGGATCGAGATGGTCAATCCGGGGCATGAATGGGGATATCGCGCATTCCCGGAGGCGCAGATGTTGGCGCTGGAAACGCTGGCGACGGGGATCGTGAAGCGGTGGGATATCAAGCCTGAACGGGTGCTGGGCCATTCGGATATCGCCCCGACGCGCAAGGAAGACCCCGGCGAATTGTTCGACTGGCCGCGCCTTGCCCGCGCGGGGCTGGCCATATGGCCGCTGGCGGCGGTAGATACCGAGCCGGGCCGGTTGCTGGATACCGAGGGCGTCATCACGCTGGGCCGGGCGCTGACGACCATCGGCTATGACCTGACGGATTTTGGCGCGGGTGTGACCGCGTTTCGCCGCCGGTTCCGCCCGACGGCCTTGGAAGGGCCGCCGGTGATGCGGGATTACCTGATTGCGCGGGAGATTGCCGCACGCTTTCCGGCGGTTACCGCGCCAGTTGCGCCG
>CALJIU010000122.1 GCA_937974055.1 uncultured Neomegalonema sp.
GATGGCGTTATCGCATCCCCGCGCGAGGCGGCGGCGATCCGGGCCTTGCCGGAAGCTTTCGGCAAGCTGATCGTTACACCGGGCGTTCGCCCCGCCGGAGCGGCCACGGGCGACCAGAAGCGCGTGGAAACGCCAGCATCGGCAATCGCGGCGGGGGCCGATCATATCGTCGTCGGACGGCCCATCTGGCAGGCCGATGACCCTAGGGCGGCGGCGCAGAAGATCATCGCCGACATGGTAAGCGCAACGGCAACGGCATAGCCTGTGATGGAAAGCGCGACTCTCAACGGTTCGGGTCGTTAGGACTATGCCAGCGCGCCTTGGTCATCTCCTCGTTACTCTAGCCCTCGGTGCCACCGGGGTCGCCGTTTTCTTGGCTCTTGGATTGCCGCTGCCTTTCCTGCTCGGTCCTCTCTTCGCTTGTCTGTTAGGTGCTTTGCTGCGTGCGCCGTTGAGCGGTACGGGGCAAGTTGGTGCTACTTTGCGCACCGTTCTTGGGGTGGCCGTCGGCACGGCGGTGACGCCTGCTTTGATTGGGCGCTTGCCGGAAATGGCCTATTCCGTCGCGCTGATCCCTCTCTTCGTTTTGATCATCGGGGGGGTAGGATACCCCTTCTTCCGCCGAGTCTGCGGCTTTGATCATGCCACCGCTTATTACTCCGCCATGCCGGGTGGATTGCAGGATATGCTGATCTTCGGCGAGGAGGCGGGCGGCGATGTGCGTGCGTTGTCTTTGATCCACGCGACCCGCGTGCTCATCATCGTCACCATTGCGCCGTTTCTGCTTACCTCGGTCTGGGGCGTGGCCCTGACGAACCCGGTGGGCCAGCCCGCCGCTGATCTGCCACTCGCAGAGTTGGTCTGGATGGCCGCCGCCGCGATTATCGGCTGGAAGCTGGCTGCGCGGGTCGGGCTGTTCGGTGCGTCGATCCTCGGTCCGCTCATTGTGTCGGCGGCCCTGTCGCTCGGCGGCATCATCACGCACCGTCCTCCCGCCGAAGCGATCCTCGCCGCGCAATTCTTCATCGGGATCGGGATTGGCGAGAAATACGCAGGCGTCACGCTGGCCGAGCTGCGCCGCGACGTTCTCGCGGGCGGTGCATTCTGCATCATCCTTGGCATACTCGCCTTGATCTTTGCCGAGGGTGTCAGCCTCGCGGGCCTCGCACCCCCTATCGAAGCGTTTCTTGCCTTTGCCCCCGGAGGGCAGGCCGAAATGGCGGTGCTCAGTATCGTTGCGGGGGCCGATCTCGCCTTCGTCGTGACCCACCATCTAGTGCGCATCATCATCGTCATTACTGGCGCACCCATCGTCGCGCGACTCACAAAACGCTGAAGCGCGACGTTTACATGGCCCGCGAATCGTCGATGCGGGCCGACTCCGGTCCTTGGTGGGTCCGGTATGGGGCCGCATGGGAATTTCCGGAGTAAAAGTGGCGAAATCTGGAATTTTTTTCACCGCACAAGATGTTGCCTTCAAATCTCGGTCCTTGGCCTAGATATAGCAAGTTTGCCGGATTTGTTCTCATCCACGGCAGATGAAATCTATTAATGTTCTCCTGTGGCTTCGACGTAAAACCATAAAATCCCGTTGACGACCCATGAATACCCACGTACACCCATATACATGGAGAGCGGCACAATGCTTGGTAGAGGCTAAATAAAAAATATATATGAGGCAGGTTTCTACAGAGCAAACTCCCTGGTTGTGCTGTATCTCCAAGTAAAACAAACAAGACCCGAAAAGTCCGATGAAAAGACCAAGGGCCGAGAGCAGAAAAACAAAAACTCACGATTGAGGCAGTGGCGGGGTGTGCAGCGCGCATCCCGCTTTTCTTTTAGGTGACGTTATCTGTCAGAGTCGCCGAAGCCGATTCTCGTGTCAAGGCTCGGTCTTACAGTCTTTTCGTTCAACCGGGTCGCCGTATTTAGGCGGGCATGATGGCGTTGTTTCTTTCGAGAAGCACTCACAAGGTGGATAAGAAGGGCCGTGTTTCGGTCCCCGCCGCCTTTCGCGCTGCCCTCGGTGATGCCTTGGGCGACGGCATCGCCCTGACTAAACCCCTGAACCGTCTGACGACCATCGAGGCAACGCCGATGGCCCGCGTCATGGCGCGTATCGAGCAACTCGAAGAACTCAACCAAGATACCCCCCAGCATCAGGCCTTCGCGATGGTCACGCTGGGCAATATGCGACAAGTTGCGATCGATGGCGACGGGCGGATGATCCTGCCCGAAGACATGATGGCCTTTGCCGGAATTACCGATTCGGCGGTCTTTGTCGGTCTTGGCCGCACGTTCCAGATATGGGAGGCGTCGGCGCTGGACGCCTATATGATCGAGGCCGAGGCGATGGCCGAGGAAAATGTTGCGATGCTGCCCAAACTCGGTGCCGCCAAGCCGGTCGATCGCTCGCCGGAAACCGAATGACCCCCGAAGATGCCCTCGCCGCCGCCGCGCGCGATCATGTGCCCGTGCTACTCGACGAGGTGGTGGCCGCGCTTGATATGCAAGATGGCGATACGGTTATCGACGGCACTTTCGGTGCGGGGGGGTATAGTCGTGCGTTGCTGGAGGCGACATCGTGCCGCGTCATCGGTGTTGACCGCGATCCCGATGCCTTGGCGGAGGCGGCGCGCTGGGCATCGCTCTACGGCGACCGCCTGCGGCTCGTCTCCGGCGTATTTGGTGCGCTGGACGAGACGCCGAAAGAGGGCGAGCAGATCGACGCCGTCGTCCTCGATATCGGCGTGTCATCGATGCAACTGGACCGCGCAGCACGTGGTTTCTCCTTTCTCCGCGACGGGGCGCTTGATATGCGGATGGAGCAAACTGGTCCGTCAGCAGCGGACCTCGTGAACGGTGCGGAGGAAGCGGTTCTGGCGGATATCCTCTTTCAGTATGGCGAGGAGCGACGCTCGCGTGCATTGGCGCGGGCGATCGTGGCTGCGCGTGAGGATGCCCCCATCGAGACGACAGCAAAGCTGGCCTCGGTCATCGCCGAGGCATCGCCCCCCAACCATCCCGGACGGGCGCATCCCTCGACCCGCACCTTCCAAGCCCTGCGTATCGCTGTGAATGATGAATTGGGCGAGTTGGCGCGCGGGTTGGCGGCGGCGGAGCGGGTGCTGTCCCCCGGCGGGCGGTTGGCCGTCGTGACCTTTCATTCGCTCGAAGACCGCATCGTCAAACGCTTCTTCAAGTCCCGCTCGTCGGATGGCGGCGCGGGCGTCTCGCGCTACGCACCGGGACCGCAGGAGCGCGACCCGGCCAGTTTCGACATCCTGACCCGCAAGCCCATCGAGGCGGGGGAGGATGAACTTGCCCGTAACCCCCGCGCCCGGTCGGCCCGCTTGCGTGTCGCCCGCCGTACCGATGCCCCCGCCCGCCCGTTCGACCCGCGCGGCCTTGGCCTGCCCGGATTGGCGCTGGAGGGACTGGCATGATGACCCTGTGGCGCATCCTCGTTGCCTGCCTGCTCGCCGGTCTGGTCTACAGCGCGGTGGCGCTCTACGCCGTGAAAATCGAGACGCGCGAACTCGACCGTTCGCTGAATCGGCTTGAGGCACGCGGCAATGCCATCCGGGGCGAGATCGCCGCCCTCGACACCGAATGGTCGTATCTGAACTCGCCCAATCACCTGTATTATCTCATCGGCCTTCATTCTGACGTGTTGCAGTTACAGGAAAGGGTTCCGGACAGCTTCGCTCGCCTGTCCGAACTGCCCCCGCGTGGCGCGGGACTGGCTGCGCAGGAGACGCCGCAATGACCGGATTCTTCAGAGAGACACCATTTCCGGATCAACCGCCCGTCATGCGCCCCGACCTCGAAAAACAGGTTCGGCGCGGCGATACCACCAAAGGCCGTGCCGTCTTTATGGCGTGTTGTTTCGGCCTCGCTTTCGCTGCGCTGGGTTATCAGATGGGCGCGCTCGCGCTGACGACACCCAAGGAAGGATCAAGTCGAAACGCCGCCGAACTGGCTGGTCCGCGTGCCCCGATCCTCGACCGCAGCGGACGGGTGCTGGCCAGCACGCTGGAGACGTGGGAGGTCGCCCTGCGCCCGCGCGTCACCGCCGCCGCCGGGGGGCTGTCCCCCGATGATCTGACCGCGCTGAAGAAAATCTTCCCCAATCTCGACCAAAGCGGTCTGCGCTATCTGGTCAATTCCGGCAAACGCGCGTTTACCTATGTCGAGCGCCGCGCATCGCCCCGCCAGTGGAAGGCGGCGCGGGATCTGGGGATTATCGGGCTGGAGGCGGTGCCACGCACGGACCGTGTCTATCCTCCGGGCCGGGTCGCGGCGCATGTGTTGGGCGGTGTCGATGTTGACAACATAGGCATATCCGGCGTCGAGGCGGGCCTGTCCGACCGCCTGAGTGATGCGGAACGAATGGATGATCCGGTGCGCCTGTCCATCGACCTGCGCGTGCAGAACGCGCTGCACCTCACCATGTCCGAAGCGGTTGCGGAATTCGCGGCGCTGGGCGCGGCGGGGCTGGTGATGAATGTCCGCACGGGTGAGATGCTGGCGATGGTATCGCTGCCGGATTTCGACCCGAACGATCGCCCGCCTTTGCCCTTGCCCGGCAGTGATCCGGCCAATTCACCGCTGTTCAACCGCGTCACGCAGGGCATCTACGAACTTGGTTCGGTCTTCAAGCTTATCACCGCATCGGCGGCGTTGGATGCGGGGGTCGCAGATATCGACAGCCGCTTCGACGCCAGCGCACCGCTGCGCCGGGGTGGTTATCCGATCAACGATTACCTCGGTAAGGGCCGCGTCCTGTCGCTGGAGGAGGTGATCCGCTATTCCTCCAACATCGGTGCGGTTCGCATCGCTGACCTGCTGGGTGTCGAGCGGCACAAAGCCTTTCTCGAAAATCTCGGTATGGACAGTAAGGTGCCTCTGGCCGAGTTGCCCGGACCGGAGCGTAGCGTCGGTCAGTTGCCCGCCCAATGGGGCCGGGCGGAGGCGGCGACCGTCTCCTACGGCCATGGCCTCGCGGTGACGCAATTGCACGTCGCCACCGCCATCGCCTCCATCGCGAATTACGGATGCCGCGTGACCCCGACCTTGCTGGTCAGCGAGGGGGCGACAGAGTGCGACCGCGTCGTTAGCCGCGCCACATCCTCGCAAATGCGCGCCCTGATGCGGGTGGTTGGCAAGCATAGTTCCGGGCGCAGCGCGAATATCGCGGGCTACGAGATCGGGGGCAAAACCGGCACCGCCTACAAGGTGAAGCAGACCGGCGGTTACGATTTGTCCAAGCGGTTCAATACCTTCGTCGCGCTATGGCCGACGACGGAGCCGCAATACCTGATGGTCCTCTCCATCGACGATCCCAAGCTGCTCGACGGTACCCGCCTTCTGCCATTGGCCGGTCGCACGGCGGCCCCGGCGGCGGGCCGCGCCATCGAGCGTATTGCCCCGCTGCTCGGCCTCGCCCCGACCGACCGCTTTCGGCCCAGCGGGCAATATGTGGACGAGGTGACGGAGGGCGGCGCATTGCCGATCACCCTGCCACCCCTGACGCCAACCGAATGAGCGGGGCAGCGCATACCATCGCCGCCCTTGGCCTCTTGGATGAGGGCCGGGTGCTCGGCCCTGCGCCCGCCGCCGATGCGCTGGTGACCGGCATAACGTCGGATAGTCGCGCGGTGACGGAAGGTTCGATCTTCGTCGCCATCAAGGGTGCGAAACTGGATGGGGCGGAGTTCATCCAATACGCCATGCGCCAGCGCGCCTTCGCCATCGTCACCACCCTGGAGGGGGCCGTCACGGCGCTGGAAACCATTGGGGATGTCCCTGACATTCCGATGATTCTTGTCGCTGATCCCCGCGCGACCCTCTCGCGCCTTGCTGCGCGTTTCCATCCCCGCCAGCCTGCTACGGTCGCGGCGGTCACGGGCACCAGCGGCAAGACTTCGGTCGCCGAATTCCTGCGCCAGATTTGGGATCGGCTGGGCATTGAGGGGGCGTCACTCGGTACGATGGGCGTTGCATCATCGGTGATCGATCTGCCCGGCGGCTTGACCACTCCCGACCCGGTCGGCCTGCATGACACGCTCGAAAAGCTGGGCGATGCGGGGGTGGCCGCGCTGGCGATGGAGGCGTCGTCGCATGGGTTGGACCAATACCGCCTCGACGGTGTGCGTGTGCAGGCGGCGGCAATCACCAATATCGCCCGCGACCATATGGATTACCACCCGACCACCGCGCATTACACGGGCGCAAAGCTGCGCCTGTTCACCGATTTGCTGGTGGAGGGTGGCACGGTGGTCGCCAATCCCGATGATGCCGTTTTTCCGATGGTCGCGGCCATCGCCAAGTCGCGTGGCCTGAGGATTATCCCGGTTGGCGAGGCAGGGCAGGGCGGGTTTGCCATCCTCCGCACCACCTATACCGATGCAGGACAGCGGGTGGAGGTCG
>CALJIU010000123.1 GCA_937974055.1 uncultured Neomegalonema sp.
TCTTACATCGACATCGAAGTGTTGATCGGATCGGGCGGCGATGATGACATCCGTGGCGATAACGGCGACAACCAGCTCGAAGGCCGCAATGGCAACGACTTCATCACCGGTCGCGGTGGCGATGACGACCTGCGCGGCGGCGACGGCGATGACGTGTTCGTCGGCGGCACGGGGGGTGACCGCATCTTCGGCGGTGCGGGGATCGATACCACCAGCTACGTCGATTCGGGCAGCGGCCTCGTCGCTGATCTGTTCTCCTTCGGCCTGAATACCGGCATCGCAGCGGGCGACGTCTACACCGGCGTCGAGAACTTGGTCGGATCGAGCAGTAACGACGACCTGCGCGGGAACAACGATGCCAACCGGATCGAAGGCCGGGACGGTAACGACTTCCTGTTCGGGCGCGGCGGCAATGACGACCTGCGCGGCGGCAATGGCAACGACAACCTGCGCGGCGGTTCCGGGGGCGATACCCTGAATGGCGGCGCGGGCACCGACTCGGCGAACTATATCGACTCCGCCGGGGTGAGGGCCGACTTGCAGAACGCCGCCGTCAACAACGGCATCGCGGCGGGGGATAGCTACATCTCGGTCGAAAACCTGTTCGGGTCGAATGGTGGCGATGACTTGCGCGGCGATGGCGGGGCCAACCGCCTGATCGGACGCGACGGGAACGACTTCCTGACGGGTCGCGACGGCAATGACGAGTTGTTCGGTGGTAATGGCAACGACAACCTGCGCGGCGGGAATGGCAACGATACGCTGACCGGCAATGCAGGCGATGACGTCTTCCGCTTCGACACGCCCAGCGAGGGTGTCGACGTGATCCGGGACTTCCAGATCAACCGCGATACCATCGTGCTGAACGACAGCGGCTTCACTTCGCTATCGACCGGCGTGTTGTCAGCGAACAACTTCCGCCTGACTGGCACCGCTGCCGACTCGGATGACTACATCATCTACGACGCGGCGTCGGGTGCGCTGTTCTATGATGCCGACGGCGCGGGCGGTGCCGCAGCAGTGCGCTTCGCCACCCTGCAGAACACTGCGGCTATCGACGAGAACGACTTCCTCGTCATCTAACGGCCTCTGGCAATCGCCGCCGCCGCGATACTCTCGTGGCGGCGGCTTTTTTTCGTCCGGCGTCCATGTGGCAGGGGAGTCGAGATGGATTTTGTAGCGGGTTCTGAAGGAGGAACCTGTGATTTCTGTGTTCACGATCCTCGGTGAGATACCGGACCCCCGACGGGGGAATGCGCGTCGGATGATCCGACGGCTTCGCAGGATCAGTCATCAGCTAAATGCGATAGCGCTGAAAAGCACACGACGCCCCATTGCCCCGCGTCCCATGATCCGCTAACACATCAAATATTGCGCCCGTAGCTCAGCTGGATAGAGCGCTGCCCTCCGAAGGCAGAGGCCAAAGGTTCGAATCCTTTCGGGCGCGCCAATTTATTTGCCCTATTGCTCGGATTCGCTCGCTATTAGAGGGCGTTGGCGTCTCGGCGTGTCATTTCCATCCGTCGAATGGTCAGCGGGTGGAAATCTCCCCGGCCAATTCCGCCGCCCGGCGAATGACATAGGGTGCCCTTTCCTTATGGAACCGGGCCATGAAAGAGAGATCGTCAGGAACCCAAGGATAGCGCAGAAGCATGAGGCGGCCCGCGTCGATGTCGTCCGCAACCATGGAATGGGGCAGGCACGCGATCCCCAGTCCCTCGATCGTCATGCGCAGGCAGGCCGATAGGCTGGTGGAAGGGACGAGGCGGGCATTGGCATTCGTGGTGAGGTGCTTTTCGAGTTGCTGAAACGGCAATGTCTGCCGCGCATGGGTGATGATCGGGTGGCGGGTCAGTGCCTCGATGGTCAAAGCATCCTGCCCGATACCCAAGCCATCGGCGGCAACCCAGACATGGGGATACCCACCCAAATCTATCCCGCCAGAGGTCTGTCGGTCGAACGGCCCGTTCTGCAGGGCGAGGTCGATGGAATGGTCGAACAGGGCGCTGGAGAGCGTCGTGGACAGGTCGACCGTCAGGTCCACCATCAGGTTGGGAAAGCGGTCCCGCAGCGCCGACAGGTAGTCGCCCAGCCACGAATGGGCGATCATCTCGGTCACGCCAAGGCGCAGCTTATCCTCGAACAATCCATGCGCCCCCGCCGTCACCATCAGGTCGTCCAGCGCGTCGATCACGCCCCGTGCTTTGCCAAGCAGTAACTTTCCCGCCGGGGTCAGGCGAACCGACCCGGCATCGCGGTCCATCAGTTTGCGATCCAGCCGCGCCTCCAGCGCCGCGATGCGGGCGGAGATGTTGGGCTGTGTCGTATCGAGGGCGGTGGCCGCCTTACGAAAGCTGGACAAATCCGCGACATGGATAAAGGCTTCGAGTTGCTTGATGTCGATGCGGGCCATGGTGCTACATAAGATTTTCTGATCGAAACAATCCAGTAAAAGAATTAGAAATGATCGTGCGGCGGGCCTAGGCTTTTCGCAGGAATCAAAGGGGACAGGCGATGACGGATGCGACGGCGACGGCGACGGCCCGGTTGGGCGTCGATATCGGTGGTACATTCACCGATGTGGTTTTGGAGGCCGACGGGAACCGCTGGTCGACCAAGGTGCTGACCACCTATGCCGCGCCGGAAGACGCGATTATCGAGGGGATGCACCGCGTTTGCGCCAAGGCCGGGATCGAGGCGGCGCGCATCGGTCAGATCATCCACGGCACCACATTGGCCACCAATGCGTTGATCGAGCGGCGCGGGGCGAAGACCGCCCTCATCACGACACAGGGCTTTCGCGATGTGATCGAGATGCGCACCGAAAGCCGGTTCGAGCAATACGACCTCAACCTGCGCCTGCCCGACCCGCTGCTGCCCCGCAACCGGCGTTATACGGTATCCGAGCGGATGGAGGCGACCGGCAACGTGCTGATCCCGCTGGACCGGGCGGAGGTGGAGGCGCTGGCCGATGAATTGCGCGATGCGAATTATGACAGTATCGCGGTCGGCCTGCTGCATTCCTATGTCAACGACGCCCATGAGCGGATGATCCGCGATGTATTGGCCGCGCGCCTGCCGGGGGTGATGGTGTCGCTGTCCTGCGAAGTCTCGCCCCAGATGCGCGAATACGAGCGGTTCAACACCACCATCGCCAACGCCTATATCAAGCCGCTGATGAAGAGTTACCTCGACCGGCTGAAGGAGCGCCTGAAAGCCGAAGGGGCGGATTGTCCGATCTTCCTGATGCATTCGGGGGGCGGCATCATCAGCATCGAAAGCGCGGCAGAATTTCCCGTGCGGCTGGTTGAATCCGGGCCAGCCGGGGGCGCGGTATTCGCCGCCGATATCGCCGCGCGTCACGGGCTGGAAAAGGTGTTGAGCTTTGACATGGGCGGCACCACCGCCAAGATCTGCCTCATCAAGGATCGTACGCCCAAGACGGCCCGCGTCTTCGAGGTTGCCCGGACCTATCGGTTCAAGAAGGGGTCGGGGATGCCCATTTCGATCCCGGTGATCGACATGGTCGAAATCGGGGCGGGCGGTGGCTCGCTGGCGCATGTGGATGTGATGAATCAAATCCGTGTTGGCCCTGAAAGCGCCGGTTCCGAACCCGGCCCTGCCTGCTATGACCGGGGTGGTGAGCGCCCCGCCGTCACCGATGCCGACCTCGTGCTGGGCAAGCTGGACCCGGATAATTTCGCGGGGGGGTCGATCAAGCTGGCCGCCGACCAATCCGCCGCTGCGCTGACCGCGCATCTGGGCGAGCGGCTCGATATGGATGCGCTGGAATCGGCCTGGGGCGTGGCCGAAGTGGTCGATGAAAACATGGCGAACGCGGCCCGCGTCCATGCGGTCGAAAATGGCGAAGACCTGAGCGAATACACCATGATCGCCTTTGGCGGTGCTGCCCCCCTGCACGCCGCGCGGCTGTGCGAGAAGCTGGGCATCGACCGTTGCCTCATCCCCGTCGGTGCGGGGGTCGGGTCTGCCATCGGCTTTCTTCGTGCGCCTTTCAGCTTCGAGGCGAACCGATCCGTCTTCATGCGGCTGGGTAGCTTTGACGCCGATGCCGTGACCGCGCTGTTTGCCGAGATGGAGGCCGAAGCGCGTGGCTTTGTCCGTTCCTGCGATGCGACGGCGGATATCTTCGCGGAGTACAAGGTCTACATGCGCTATTCCGGGCAGGGCTGGGAAATTCCGATCAGCCTGACCGCCGAACAGGCAAAGGCCCCCGACGAGGGGACCATTCTAGAATTGTTCGAGGCCGATTACGCCAAGCTGTTCGGGCGGGTCGTCGAGGGTATGGATGTCGAGATCACCGTTTGGTCCGTCAACGCCTTTACCGCCAAGGCCGATGTTGCGCCGATTGCGGCGGTCGCCCCCGGTGCGCAGGCGGAGGGCGTGGCGCGACGCGACCTGTTCGATCAGGGGGCGGGGCAGATGACCGATGCCGCCGTCGTGCTGCGCGATACCTTCGTTCCCGGCACCTGCATTGCGGGTCCGGCGGTCGTTACCGAAGACGAGACGACCGTGATCTTGCCCAGCAGCCGAACCATCGTCGCCCAAGCCGATGGCAGCCTCGACATGCGTATCAAACAGGAGAAAGCCCATGTCTGAGGTCTCGAAAGTTGCCTATCAGGTGATGTGGAACCGCCTTATCTCGGTGGTCGAGGAACAGGCGCAGGCGCTGGTCCGCACCGCGTTTTCCACCTCGGTACGTGAAGCCGGTGACCTGTCGGCGGGGGTCTATAACGAGGCGGGCGAGATGCTGGCGCAGGCCGTCACCGGCACGCCGGGGCATGTGAACGCGATGGCCGATGCCGTGCCGCATTTCATCCGCCGCATCGGGCGCGAGAATATGCACGAGGGCGATATCTACATCACCAATGACCCGTGGGAGGGAACCGGCCACCTGCATGATATCACCGTCGTCACCCCGTCCTTCCACCGGGGTGCGCTGGTCGGGTTCTTCGCCTGCACCGCGCATATCGTCGATATCGGCGGGCGCGGTTTTGGGGCCGATGCCAATTCGGTCTACGAGGAAGGGCTGTATATTCCGATCATGAAATTCGCCGCGCGGGGCGAGGTGGACCGCACGCTCGTTAGTATCATTCGCGGCAATGTGCGCGAGCCGGATCAGCTCGTCGGGGATGTCTACGCGCTGGCCACCTGTAACGAGATTGGCCATCGTCGTCTGATCGACATGATGGAAGAATTCGGGTTGGCCGACCTCAGCGGCGTCTCGGATTTCATCCTCGAAAATTCCCGCCGCGCCACCATAGAGCGTATCGCCGCCCTGCCGAACGGGTCAGCCACAGGCGAGATGCAGATCGACGGCTACAGCCATCCGGTCACGCTGAAGGTGCGCCTCGATATCGAGGACGATCATATCCTCAGCGATTTCGACGGCACCACCGGGCTGGATAAAAAAGGCATCAACGTGCCGCTGGTCTACACCAAGGCCTATGCCTGCTACGCACTGAAATGCGCGGTGGCGCCCGACATTCCGAACAACGCGGCCTCGCTCGCACCGTTCGAGATCACCGCATCTGAGGGCTCGATCGTCAACGCCGTGCACCCTGCCCCGGTGGCGCTTCGCCACGTCATCGGCCACATGATCCCGGACACGGTCTACGCAGCGCTCGATCAGATCCTGCCGGCGACCGTGCCGGCGGAGGGGGCGGGCTGCCTCTGCAATTTCCAGGTGTCGCTCCGGCCAAGGACCGATGCGCCGGCACCAGCAGACGCCGTGCGCGCCGAGGTGCTGACTTTCAACTCGGGCGGCTCCGGTGCGCGGCCGACATCCGACGGTCTGAACGCCACGGCCTTTCCCTCCGGCGTGATGACCATGCCGGTGGAAGCGACGGAGAATGCCGGTCCGGTGATCATCTGGCGAAAGGAGCTTCGTCCGGACAGCGGTGGCGCCGGCCAGTATCGAGGCGGGCTCGGCCAGTATATGGAGGTCGGCGCCGTCGAGGGCCACGAGTTCGATTTCCAGGCGATG
>CALJIU010000124.1 GCA_937974055.1 uncultured Neomegalonema sp.
CGTCATGCTGTCGGCGAAGGATGGCAAGAATATCGACCGCCTGCATGACGCGGTGAAAAAGGCGTATGCGACGTGGAACATCCGAATCTCCACCGCGCGCCTGAACCAATGGCTGACCGAAGCCGTCTCGCGCCACCCACCCCCCGCACCGGGCGGGCGGCGGATAAAGCTGCGCTACATCACGCAGGCAAAGACCCGCCCCCCGACCTTCGTGATCTTCGTCTCACGGCCAGAGGAACTGTCGGCATCCTATCGACGTTACCTCGTCAATGCGCTGCGAGAGACGTTCGGCATGGACGGCACCCCGCTGCGCCTGATGCTGCGCAAGCGCGATAATCCCTTCGCGCCCCGCGCTTCTTGACCAAAGTTCGACCGTCGGTTCCAATGAATGTCGTAAAGTCGCCGTTCTGTGCGCCTGCGGTCGATACCGCGCCAGGGTCATATGGCCCGTATCAATGGGAGAGAACCATGAAACGTTCGATCATCACGCTTTGCGCCGCGCTTGCGGCAACCTCTGCCTCCGCCCAGAGCCTAGACAGCCTGCTCGGCAACTTCCAGAACAAGGCAAAAGCCAGCGCCTTCGACGCGGCGGTCGAAAGCCAAGCGCCCGGTCTGGCTGGCATCACCAGCCAGCTTTCGGACAGCCAGAAAGCCCAGCTCCTCGATCTCGGCCTCGAAAACGCCGGAACCGTGGGTCAGGTCGCAGCGGGTGCCAGCGCCCTCGGCGTGCTCGGCACAGCAACCGGCGTCACCGCCCAACCCACGCAGCCAGTCTACGGCACGACGACGGTACAACCTGCGTACCAGCAGCCAGCACAGCCCGTCTACGGTGCGACGACGGTGCAGCCCGCGTACCAACAGCCCACGCAGCCGGTCTACGGTGCGACGACGGTACAGCCTGCGTATCAACAGCCTACGCAGCCGGTCTACGGCACGACGACGGTACAGCCTGCGTATCAACAGCCCGCCCAGCCGGTCTACGGTGCGACGACGGTGCAGCCTGCGTATCAACAACCCGCCCAGCCGGTCTACGGTGCGGCCCCGGCTCCGCAGCCACAATCGACCGCCACGCAAGCCCTGATCAACGGCGCAATCCAACTCGGCATCGGCGCGTTGAAATAATACCAAGGGCGGCAATCGCCGACCGTTTTCACCTTTCCACTCTGCTCCGGGCGAAGACCCGGAGCCTAGCAGAACCGCGCTCCGTCTATCGGGGTTCCGGGTCTGCGCCCGGAACAGAGCGGTCATTGATCTCCGCCACTGGTATAAGCGCAGCCTGTCAAGCCCGAAGCACCGAAACCACCCCCTGTGCGGCCTCTGCGCAGGGGGTGAGTTTCGTATTATCCTCACCGGGATAGAACCGCCCCCGCATCGCCGTGGGCATCGGCGGCGGACGGTGGAAATCGACCCGGATTCCCGCCTTTTGCCGCTCGGCGGCATAGGCACGGGCAAAGGCCAATCCGGCTTCCTTCGCCGCATGATACGGCGACCACAGCGCCTTGCCCTCGAAGGAATCCGTCATAAACACCGCCCGCGCGTCCTCCGACGCGGATAACAGTGGATCAGTAACGCGCAGCAATGTCTGCACCCCGCGCGCATTGATCGCAAAGGCCTTGTCCATCTCCTTCGGATCGGCATGAACCACCGGCGACAGGCGCGACGCATGGATCGCGCAATGCACCAGCGTATCCAGACGCCCGTGTCGCTGGTGGATAGCCTCCGCCATCCGCTCCATCGCGTCCCCATCGGTGATATCCATCGGCAGCAGGGTAGGGCGCAGCCCCCCATCCTCACCGATCCGATCGTCGAGGTCTTCCAGACCCCCCTGCGTCCGGGCCATCGCCCAGACCTGCACGTCCTGCGAGGCCAACGCGCGGGCAACGGCAAAGCCCAATCCCCGCGACGCCCCCGTGACCAGCGCAATCCTCGGCCCGCTCATTCCGCTGCATCCAACACGAGTTCACCGCTTTCGACCGCATCGCTTGGCATCAGTGGATACTCGCCGGAAAAGCACGCATCGCAATATTGCGGTTTCGCCCCATTGCGCCCTTCCTCGCCACAGGCCCGGTACAGACCATCCAGCGACACGAAGCTCAGGCTATCCACCCCGATATGCTGGCGCATCTCCTCGGTCGTCATATGCGAGGCGAGCAGCTTTTCGCGGTCGGGCGTATCCACGCCGTAATAGCAGGGCCACGCGGTCGGCGGCGAGGCGATGCGAAAATGCACCTCCGCCGCCCCCGCATCGCGCACCATCTGCATGATTTTGATCGACGTGGTCCCCCGCACGATGGAATCATCCACCAGCACGACCCGCTTGCCCTCCACCGCCGCCTTATTGACGTTCAGCTTCAGCTTTACGCCCAGATTGCGGATATGGTCGGTCGGCTCAATAAAGGTGCGCCCCGTATACTGATTGCGGATCACGCCAAAGGCGAAGGGTATCCCGCTCTCCTGCGAATACCCGATGGCCGCCGGAGTCCCGCTATCGGGGATGGGGCAGACCACATCCGCCTCTATGGGGTTCTCGCGGGCCAGTTCCACCCCGATGCTGCGGCGCGTTTCATAAACGCTGCGCCCTTCGATGGCGCTGTCGGGGCGTGAGAAATAGACGTATTCAAACACGCAGAACCGGCTGGGTTTCGGCATGAACGGGCGGCTCGATTCGATGCCCTTGGGGCTGATCACCACCATCTCGCCCGGTTCGATATCGCGGATATATTCCGCCCCGATGATATCCAGCGCGCAGGTTTCCGACGACAAGACATAGGCTTTGCCGAACCGCCCCAGCACCAGCGGGCGTACGCCCGAAGGGTCACGCAGCCCGATCATCTTGGTGCGGGTCATGGCGATGATCGAAAACGCCCCCTCCACCGCCCGCAGCGCATCGGTCAGGCGTTCGGGCAGCTTGTTCTGGATCGACCGCGCCATCAGGTGGACGATGCATTCGGTATCCGACGAAGATTGAAAGATCGACCCGCGCTTGATCAGGTCATGCCGCAGGGCGGCGGCATTGGTGATATTGCCATTATGGGCAATGGCGCAGCCGCCGGGGGCGAATTCCGCGAAAATCGGCTGGATATCGCGCAGCGCGGTCGTCCCCTTGCCCCCCGCCGTGGAATAGCGGTTATGCCCAATGGCCAGTGCACCGGGCAGGCGGTCGATGGCGCTTTGCTTGGTGAAGGTATCGCGCACGAGACCGATGCGGCGGTCGTTGTAGAATTGCTCGGTCGCCGCATCGTAGGAGACGATGCCCGCCGCCTCCTGCCCGCGATGTTGCAGCGCGTGCAAGCCCAGCGCGACAAGGGCGGTGGCATCCCCCGCCTCGGCCCCGCAAACCCCGAAGACACCGCATTCCTCATGCAGTTTATCGTCCCAGATCGTGTCGTCTTCGGCCATGCTTGAATTCCTTGGTCAGACGGGGCGGCGTGATGTGCCGGTGGCGATCAGTTGCTAATCGGGGACGGTTCGACCAGCTCGTTGATCGGGGTCGTGCTCGCGCCGGGGGCCTTGTCGAACAGGTCCGACATCGCATTGCGCAGGAATTCCGGCATCTCGGTCGGCATCGCATCGCGCAGAGCATTGGCGGTATCCGCGACGATCTTGCCACCGTAGGAGGTCTGAATCGCGGGATCTTCCAGAACCGCTGGATTCGATCCCTCGAACAAGATCCATGCAAGGGCCAACAGCACCAAGCCGCGCGCGATGCCGAACAGGAAGCCAAGACCCTTATCAATGGGACCAAGCGCCGAATTACGGATCGCCGACGAGATAATGCCACCGATGATCGACAGGATGATCAGCGCGATCACGAAAGCGATGGCAATGGCCGCCCAGGGCGTCAGGTCGCCTAGATCGACGAAATCACGAATGATCGGCTCGACCATCGGATAAAAGTTAAGCGCGGCAAGACCGGCGATCAGCCAGATACCCAGCGTGAAGACTTCCTTGGTGAAGCCCCGGCTGTAGGCAAAGAGGGCGGAGAGAAGGACCACGATTGCGATGACCGCGTCCACGATTGTCGAAGTGAGTTCCATCTGTCTTTCCTATGACTGCGCGTCATTCGCGATGTTGTGTCTGCTATACAGCGTCCGCTATGGGGTATCGCCGTTGTCGAACCGTTCGACCAAGCTGCGTAACTCATCGAATTCCTCGATTCGCACCGCCGACTTATCACGATCTTCCTTAGCATCCCTCGTCTTCCCGCGCGACGGCGCGAATACGGTATCGAACCCCAGCTTTTCCGCCTCGCGCATCCGCGCCCCCGATTGCGATACGGGGCGGATTGCGCCCGACAGGCTGATTTCGCCAAAAACGACCGTGCGCGCGGGCACCGGGTTGTTCGTATAGCTGGATATCAACGCCGCCGCCACCGCCAGATCGGCGGCAGGCTCACCAATGCGCAGGCCACCCGCGACGTTCAGATAGACGTCGAACGCGGCGAGTTGAAGGCCGCATCGCGCCTCCAGCACCGCGAGCACCATGGCCAGCCGCCCCGAATCCCACCCCACCACAGCCCGGCGCGACGTGCCGAGCGAGGATTGCGCGACAAGGGCCTGAAACTCCACCAGCACAGGCCGCGTCCCCTCGATCCCGGCAAAGACCACCGAACCGGGTGCACGCTCGTCGCGATCCCCTAGGAATAGGGCGGATGGGTTCTTCACCTCCGACATGCCCGCGCCGGTCATCTCGAACACGCCGATCTCGTCGGCGGGGCCAAAGCGGTTCTTCACGGCGCGTAGAATGCGGAACTGATGCCCCCGCTCGCCCTCGCAATACAGGACCGTATCGACCATATGCTCGACCACACGCGGTCCCGCAATCTGGCCTTCCTTGGTCACATGCCCGACGAGGATCACCGCCACCCCGCGCCGCTTGGCAAAATTGGTCAACTCCAATGCGCAGGCCCGAACCTGCGAGACGGAGCCGGGGGCGCTGTCGATGGTGTCGGACCACATCGTCTGGATCGAATCGATGATGACGAGGGCCGGTTTTTCCGCATCCAGCGTCGTCAGGATATCCCGCAGGCTGGTTTCAGCGGCCAGCATCACATCGGCATTCGCAACGCCAAGGCGCTGGGCGCGCATCCGTATCTGTGCCCGCGCTTCCTCGCCCGACACGTAGATCGTCTTCGCGCCCGCGCGGGCGATGGCGGCGGCGGCTTGCAGCAGCAGGGTTGATTTGCCGATACCGGGATCACCCCCCAGCAGGATCGCAGATCCGGGAACCAGCCCCCCGCCAAGCACGCGGTCGAATTCCGCGATACCGCTATTCACCCGCTCCGGCGGGGCTTCCTTCGCGGAGAGCGACGACAGTTCGACCCGGCGGCCCTTGCCCGATCCACTCAGGGATTTCGACGGCGGGCCGGCGCTGTGGGTCGCTTCCTCGACCAGCGCGTTCCACGCCCCGCAATCATCGCATTTGCCCGCCCATTTGCCGTGGGCGGTGCCGCAGGACTGGCACACATATTTGACCGCCGCACGCGCCATCCTTAGACCGCGATGCCCTTGAAGGTCAGGATGAAGATCGGCACGGCCAACGCCACCAATCCGGCCAAAGCGGTGACGGCAATCGGGATATCGGCGGCGATACGCTCCGGCATACGGGCCATGCGCTGATGCGTCGTAAAGGTCATCAGCGCCGCGACCAGCAACAATGGCACCCCGGCCAGCCGCGCGGCGGGTATCACGTCAATCCCCATCAGCACCACCAGCAACACGGCGAACAGCACCCCCACCGCCTGACCCACGCGCCCACGCGGGAACAGCGTCACCCCACTAGCCACGCTCGACACCAGAATCGCGATCAGCCCGATCAACCCGATGATGGCGAGGGGCAAGCCAACGGCGAGGCCGAAGAAGATTTCGAGTATTTCTTTCATCGTACGGCCTCTATCGGCCCTGTCGCATGGCCATGAATGAATTGTTCGATATACGGGTCGCCGCAGTGATCCAACTCGGCAACGGGACCGGTCCACTGGATCACGCCGTCATGCAGCATGGCGACCTTATCGGCGATCTTGCGCACGCTGCTCATATCGTGGGTGATGGTCATGGCGGTCGCGCCCATCTCGACCACCACCTCGCGGATCAGTTCGTTGATGACATCCGACATGATCGGGTCGAGGCCGGTGGTCGGTTCGTCGAAGAAGATGATTTCCGGCTCGTCGGCGATGGCCCGCGCCAGCCCCACCCGCTTTTGCATCCCCCCCGACAATTCACCGGGGTAGAGATCGGCGGTATCGGGGCCAAGGCCCACGCGGCGCAGCTTGGCGATGGCGGTATCACGGGCCTCCGCCTTGTCCATTCGGCGGCGCAGACGAAAGGCGACGTTCTCCCAAACGGTCAGCGAGTCGAACAGCGCACCGCCCTGAAACAGCATCCCGAACTTGTCGAGCATCGCATCGCGCTTGCCGCCCCGCACCTTATCGGCGCGGATATCATCGACCCAGACCTCGCCCTTATCCGGCTGCACCAGCCCCAGCACCGACTTGATCGTCACGGATTTGCCGGTCCCAGACCCGCCGATAATGACCATCGATTCCCCCGGCATGATATCGAGGGTCACGCCCCGCAATACCCGTTTGGTGCCAAAGGTCTTATGCACGTCTTTGAGGGCGATCTTGGGGGTCATGCCGAGAAGAACAATTCGGTCAGCAGGTAATTCGCCGCGAAGATCAGCACCGAGGCCGAAACGACCGCATTCGTCGTCGCGTTCCCCACGCCCTGCGCGCCCCGCCCCGAATTATATCCGTGGTAGCAGCCCATCAGCGTGATGATGAAGCCGAACACCGCCGCCTTATAAAGCCCGGACAGAATATCCCCCGCTTCGAGGAAGTTCACCGTGTTCGAGATATAGGCGCTGGCGCTGAAATTCAGCCGGTTCACCCCGACCAGAAACCCGCCCATGACCCCGATGATATCCGCCACGGCGACCAATATCGGCAAGGTCACGATCCCGGCGATCAGGCGCGGGGCGACGAGGTATTTGAAGGGGTTGGTGGACAGCGTCGTCAGTGCGTCGATCTGCTCGGTCACGCGCATGGTGCCGATTTCGGCGGCGATGGCGGCGGAAACGCGCCCGGCGACCATCAACCCGCCCAGCACAGGTCCCAACTCACGCACGATCCCGATGGCAACGATGGAGGCGACGACCCCTTCGGCATTGAAACGCGAGCCACCGATATAGATTTGCAGCGCCAGCACGGCCCCGGTGAACAGCGCGGTCAGGCCGACGACGGGCAGCGAATAATACCCGATCCGCATCATCTGGCGCAGCGTTTCGCGCCAGTAATAGGTCGGCAGGACCATGTGAATGATCCCTTGCAGCGCAAACAGGACCAGCGCGCCCGTCGCCCGGAACAGGCCGAGGACCGAGGCACCGATGCCCGCGAGAAAGCCTTGAAAAGCCGAAAGAACTGCCACGCCCGCATCCCGTAAGTTTCGTTGAAGCGAATTGCGTTCGACCTGAATCGTAATTCGCCCCAAGACGTGGGCGAATTACGATGCATTTTTGGTTCAGGTAAAAACGCAAATCGCTCTATGCGCCCTTGTAGCGCCGTTCGTAGCGCGTTCCAAGCGCGGTGAGCAGTTCGTAGCCGATGGTGCCCGCATCATGCGCGAGGGCATCGATTCCGCGCGACGGCCCGATGATCTCGACGGTATCGGCATCGGTGACGCCCGGATGGTCGGTCACATCGACCGTCAGCAAATCCATGCTCACCCGTCCGGCCAGCGGCGCTGGCTTGCCGTCGATATAGACATGGGTGGTGTTCGACAGCGCCCGGTGGAACCCATCGGCATAGCCCAGCGGTAGGGTGGCGATGCGCGATGGCCGTGTCGCCGTCCAGCTTGCGCCATAGCCGACTGCCGCCCCCGCCGCGACCTCGCGAATCTGGATGATCGGCACGCGCAGCGTCACCACCGGCGCGGCATCCGCGAAAGGCATCCCGCCGTAAAGACCGATACCGCAGCGCACCAGATCGTAATGAAAACGCGGCCCCAGCAGCGTGCCCCCCGTCGCACCAAGGCTGGCGCGGGCATCCGGCATTGCGGGGCGCAGGCGGGCGAGGCGGCGCTCGAATGCCGCTTTTTGCGCCTCGTTCAGCGGATGATCCGGCTCATCCGCCGTGGCGAGGTGAGACATGATCAGCGTCGCTTGTGCCAGCGTTTGCGCCTCCTGTTCGACCAACCGGGGCAGGTCGGCGGGTTGCACGCCAAGGCGCGCCATATCGGTATCGATCTGCAACGCGCAAGGCCCGCCCCCCGCATCACGCCACGCGGCGACCTGCCGGGGCGAGTTGAGGCAGGGCTGCAAACCCTGCGCCCGCGCCTCCGCCGCCCCATCCCCGACGACACCGTTCAGGATATGGATCGTGGCATCGGGCAGCACGCCGCGCAGCGCGATCCCCTCGTCCAGTGTCGCCACGAAGAACGTGCGGCACCCTTCGGCATGCAGGGCGCGCGCAACCGGGCCAAGGCCCAAACCATAGGCATTCGCCTTCACCGCTGCCCCGGTTTGAGACGCCCCCGACAATGTATCGAGCGCGCGCCAATTCCGGCGGATTGCCGTCAAGTCGATGGTCAGGGTGGGGTTCATAATGTCGAGACGATCTGCTCCCTCTCCCCGCGAAGTGGGGGGAGGGCCGGGGAGGGGGGGGTGTGCCGAAAGTGATGATCTATCACGCCCAGGCACCCCCCTCCCAACCCTCCCCCCGTAAACGGGGAGAGGGCTAACGGAGCGTGTCGCACTCATCCGAAATCGTGCCGTTCTTCGCGGGCGAGGTCGCCGAAGCGGGTGAACTGCGCCTCGAAATGCAGCTTCTCGATGCCGATGGGACCGTGACGCTGCTTGCCGATCACCACCTCGGCGACGGCGTGGACCTGATCCATCGCTTCCATCCAGACCAGATGCTCTTGAGTCCCCTCGCGCGGTTCGGTGCGCGACAGGTAGTATTCCTCACGATACACGAACATCACCACATCCGCATCCTGCTCGATTGAGCCGGATTCGCGCAGGTCGGATAGCTGGGGCCGCTTATCCTCGCGATCCTCGACCTTACGCGACAACTGTGACAGGGCGATGACGGGGATATCGAGTTCCTTCGCGATGGCCTTCAATCCGCGCGTAATCTGCGAAATCTCGTTCACCCGGTTGTCGCTGGCGCGCCCGTCACCGTTCAGCAATTGCAGGTAATCGACCACGATCAGGTCCAGCCCCGATTGCCGCTTCAACCGCCGCGACCGGGCGGCGAGCTGGCCGATGGTCAGGGCGGGGGTGTCGTCGATGAACAGTGGTTTCGTCTCCAGCACCCGCGCCACTTCGACGAATTTGCGGAACTGCGCCTCGTCCAATTCGCCGCGTCGTATCTTCTCCGAACTGATTTCGCATTGCTCGGCGAGGATACGGGTGGCGAGCTGCTCGGCGCTCATCTCCAGCGAGAAGAATCCGACGACGCCGCCGTCCATCGTGACGGTATTGCCCGTCTCGTCCTGTCCCTCGCGAAACGCTTTCGCGACGTTGAACGCGATATTCGTGGCCAGCGCGGTTTTGCCCATCGACGGACGCCCGGCGAGGATCAGCAGGTCGGAACGGTGCAGGCCGCCCAGCTTCGCATCCAAATCGCGCAGCCCGCTGGACAATCCCGCCAGCTTGCCGTCGCGCTGATAGGCGGCATTCGCGACCTCCACCGCCTCGGTGACGACCCGCCCGAAATTCTTGAATCCGCCTTCGATGCGACCCTTTTCGGCCAGCGAATACAGCGTTTGTTCGGCGGCGGTGATGTGGTCGGCGGAAAGCCGGTCGTCGGTGAAATCGCCTGCGCCGTCGGAGATATCTTCCCCCAACTGGATCAGATCACGCCGCACGGCCATCTCATAGACCATGCGCCCGTAATCGAGCACGTTATAGACGCTGACGGCGGCATCGGCGAGGTTCAGCAGATAGACCGGCCCCCCCAATTCGGCCATGCCGGGGTCGTTCTCGAAGGCCGCGCGCAGGGTGATGGGCGACACGACCTGCCCATTCTGCACCCGCCGCCCCGCGATCTCGTAAATGCGGGCATGGACCGGATCGTAGAAATGCTCGGCATAGAGAAAGCTGCCCAGCCGGTCGAAAACCTCGTTATTGACCAGCAGCGCGCCCAGCACCGCCTGCTCCGCCTCGATGCTGTGGGGCAGGGCGCGAACAGGGGCTTCGGCGACGCCGGGGATCGGATTGTGCTCGTTCATAGCGACTCCTGCGGTGAGTCTCGATCATACGATTTTTGCCGGGTGTCGTCATGTGATTCTATGGACTATCAACCGCAGCGCATTCATTGACACCCATAAATCGTGTGTTTATATATACACATCGAGTCTCATGCAGCAGGGATATACCGTATGTCGCAAGGGAATATCGAATGGAAACCGACTCCCGAAAAATTATCAAACGCCTTGAGGCGGACGGTTGGACGTTTGTTAGAGTGAAAGGCAGTCATCATCATTTCAAACACCCTGATGCCCCTGAAATCGTGACGATCAAACACCCGGAAAAAGATCTGACGCCGGGTTTGATCTCCGATGTGTACAAGAAGGCGGGTTGGCGATGATGCGCACCTGCGAAGGAAGGATAGCATGGCCTATATCGCAATCCTGAAACCCGAAAATGGTCGCGTGACGGTGCTTTTTCCCGATTTGCCGGGATGCGGTACGGTCGGGGATACGCTGGATGAGGCGCTCCTCCTCGCATCCGAGGCGCTGGGCGGTCACGTCGAGTGTCTGCGTGAAGTCGGCGGCACGGTTCCCGATCCCCGCCCGCTATCGCAGGTCCGCGCTGAGACAGTCGACCCAACGGTCACGCTGGCGGCCATTCCGCTCATCGAAGATCGGGGAACGGCGCGGCGGGTCAATGTCTCGTTTGATCCGGGTCTGTTGGAGGCAATTGACGCGGCGGCGAAGTCGCGCAAAATGACCCGTTCCGCCTTTCTGTCGAGCGCCGCACGGCGAGAATTGATCGGCGTCTGATCGGTTTCACTCGAACACGAAAAAGCCGCCCAGCGAACCGGGCGGCTTTCTGTGTTTTCTGCGCTGACGAAAGATCAGTCGGCGTCGGCGTATTCTTCGTCGCCGGTGTCGCGCAGGTCTTTGTT
>CALJIU010000125.1 GCA_937974055.1 uncultured Neomegalonema sp.
CCATCCTCCACATCCGCCTGAAACAACCGGTCCAGCGTCAGCAGACAGGCCAGCAGCGCCGCGATCCACAGCATCCCCGGCGCGATCCGCGCCAGCAATTCCGGCTCCGGTCCCACCCCAAACGGCACCAACGTCGCCGCACTGACGAAGAACGCCACCCCCAAGGCTCCGCCGCCCCCCGTGCGCAACGCAATCCGCAAATCGCGGGCGATAATGGCGAGGAACGGTTTCACGGGAGAAATACCCTGCCCCGGCCTTGAGCCGGGGCCTTTTTCTTCTGCATTCGGAGGCCCCGGCTCAGGGCCGGGGCAGCAAAATCAATACTCACCACGCCTCCCCATCCAGCACCGCATCGTCCCGCACTGCCACACCCTCCCCCGGCGCAAATCCCTTCGGGCTGAAGCCCGCCGGGTCCAGCCGTGCGGCCCCCTCGATCCCCAGATCGATATGCGTCGCTGCGATCACCATGCCGCCCCCCGCACAATGCGCCCGCGCCATCTCGGCCACCCGCGCACTGCTGCGCGCATCCAGCGACACCGTCGGCTCGTCCAGCAACCACACCGCCCGATCCACCAGCGCCAGCCGCGCCAGCCCCAGCCGCCGCTTCTGCCCCGCCGACAGCACCCGCACCGGCTGTTCCGCCAAAAACCCAAGGTCCAGCGCCTCCAACGCCCCCGCCACGCGCCCCCGGTCGGTACCATAAAGGTCCGCATGAAACGCCAGCGTCTCCCACGCCGTGAAGGCCGGTTTCAGCGCGTCCAAATGCCCGGTATGCACCACATGCTCGGTAAACCCGGCCCGATCCGCCCGCAACGACACCCCATCCAGCCGCGCATCCCCCTCCTCCACCGGCAGCAACCCGGCGAGTATCCGCAGCAACGTAGACTTCCCGGCCCCATTCGCCCCGGCCAGCACCAGCGCCCCCCCCGCCGATAGCGAAAAGCCCAGCCCGGAGAAGACGGTACGATATCCGCGCGTCACGCGTAGGTTTTCGGCGATCAGATTCATATTGAAAGATGTAGAGCGTTCATGCCGCCGGGTCAGTCGAAATCGTCGTAACAGACCAGATTTCAGATTGCGAGGATGACGCGGCGCTCGCGGCGCGCTAGGTTCACCAGCGCCGCGCAGCAAGGAGCCTCGACCCATGAAACTCACCTCCGCCCTTTCCCCCCGCTCCGACGAGTACCGCGCCAACGAGGCAGCGCAGTTCGACCAACTTGCCCATGTCCAAGAGGCGGCACAGATCGCCCTCGAAGGCGGCGGCGCGAAGAACCGCGCTCGCCACAAGCAGCGCGGCAAAATCCTCCCCCGCGAGCGAATCGCGCAGCTCATCGACCCCGGCTCGCCCTTCTTGGAGGTGGGCCTCTTCGCCGCCCACGGCGTCTATGACAGCCCCGCCCCCGCCGCCGGGGCCATCGCGGGCGTGGGTCGCATCATGGGCCGCGAATGCATGATCGTGGCGAACGACGCCACCGTGAAGGGCGGCGCGTATTTCCCGCTGACGGTCAAGAAGCACCTGCGCGCACAGGAAATCGCGGAGGAAAACCACCTCCCCTGCCTCTACCTCGTGGATTCGGGCGGCGCGAACCTGCCCCATCAGGATCAGGTTTTCCCCGACCGCGACCATTTCGGGCGTATCTTCTACAATCAGGCCCGCATGTCCGCGAAGGGCATTAGCCAGATCGCCGTCGTCATGGGGTCGTGCACGGCAGGCGGTGCCTACGTCCCCGCCATGTCCGACGAGACGATCATCGTCCGCGAGCAAGGCACCATCTTTCTCGCCGGGCCACCGCTGGTGAAGATGGCGACGGGCGAGGAGGTGACAGCCGAAGAGTTGGGCGGCGGCGATACCCATACCCGGTTGTCCGGCGTCGCCGACCATCTGGCGGAGGATGACGCCCACGCTCTGGCCCTCGCCCGCCGCATCGTCGGGAACCTTGGCGCACCAACCCGCGCGCAGGTGCAACGCCAAATCCCAGAAGACCCCGCCTATGACCCGGCGGAGATGCTCGGCATCGTCCCCGCCAGCCTCAACACCCCCTACGACATCCGCGAAGTCATCGCCCGCACCGTAGACGGCTCCCGCTTCGATGAATTCAAAGCCCGCTTCGGTGAAACGCTGGTCACGGGCTTCGCCCATATCCACGGCCTACCCTGCGGCATCATTGCCAATAACGGCGTCCTCTTCTCCGAATCCGCCCAGAAAGGCGCGCATTTCGTTGAATTATGCAGCCAGCGCAAGGTGCCCCTCGTCTTCCTGCAAAACATCACCGGCTTCATGGTCGGCAAGAAATACGAGGCCGGCGGCATCGCCAAGGACGGCGCAAAACTGGTCACGGCGGTCGCCACCTCCGCCGTCCCCAAGATCACGATGCTGGTGGGGGGCAGCTTCGGCGCGGGCAATTACGGCATGTGCGGGCGCGCCTACCAGCCACGCTTCCTGTGGACATGGCCCAACTCCCGCATCTCCGTCATGGGCGGCGAGCAGGCGGCAGGCGTGCTGGCGCAAGTCAAGCGCGGCGGGTTCGAGAACGA
>CALJIU010000126.1 GCA_937974055.1 uncultured Neomegalonema sp.
ATGGCGGCGATCACTGACCGTTCTGTTCCGGGCGCAGACCCGGAACCCCGATAGGCAAAGCGCGCTTCTGCGAGGCTCCGGGTCTGCGCCCGGAGCAGAGTGGAAAAGTGAAAACGGTCGGCGATTTCCGCCGTTGGTATAACGGCCCCGTGCATCGCGTGCGGGGCTTTTTGCTGGTCGAGAGAATCAGAAAACCCGTGTCGGGGGGGACACGGGCTTTCCATGGCCGCGAGGTGGGGGGTGCTTCGGGACAGATGAAGCGCCTCGCGGGCTGCGATCAGGGTGCTTTGGGGGACCACATCACGCTGAACTCAAAACTGGCGGAACTAGGTTAACAAAACTTTACGGCGCAAAAAGAATCGACAATTCTTCCTATTCCGCCGTCCGCCACCAGACTTCCGGGCGATAGCCGTAGAGCGGGGTGCGGTTCGGTTTGCCTAACGGCTTCCACCATGCGACCCGCTCGACGGGCGCGTACCACAGCGGAATAACGTAGCGTTCGGCGGTCAGCACGCGGTCCAACGCTCGTACGGCGGCGATATAGGTTTCCTCGTCCGGTGCCGTCGTCAACACGTCGATCATCGCGTCGATGGCGGGATTTGCGGCCCCCATATAGTTGCGCGTGCCTTGTTGCGTGATTCCCTGCGAGCCGAAATAGAAGGATTGCTCGGCCCCCGGCGACAGACTGAGCCACCATTCGCGCAGAACCATGTCGAAATCATAGGTGGTGAGTCGCGCCTGATATTGCGCCCCCTCGACCAATCGGAGCGATACGTCGATACCGAGTTGTTCGAGCGCGCGGGCAAAGCTGGCCGCGATTTTCTCGTCCTCGTTCGAGGTCAGCAGGATCTCGAACGCGAATGGGTCGCCGGTTGCGTCTGTGAGTTCACCGTCCTCGATTCGCCATCCGG
The DNA here is from genome assembly GCA_937974055.1 of uncultured Neomegalonema sp. Taxonomy (GTDB): domain Bacteria; phylum Pseudomonadota; class Alphaproteobacteria; order Rhodobacterales; family Rhodobacteraceae; genus JAHDDY01. The sequence goes on from CALJIU010000126.1 coordinate 912, forward strand.
CCTCGCGCAGCAGGCGGGTGGCGATGCGCAGATTGGCCCGGTTGCGCCCATTGCCGGTCGATTCGGGTGGGGTGTAGGCGGTATCTAGCGTGCCGGGGGGCAGGGCATCCGCGAAGGGCAGGAGGAGGGTGCGCTCGATGCCCGCTGCGGCCCCCGTGTGGCCCAGCCTCGAATTGCCGTAATAGCTGTGGATGCGCGTATAGGCGTCCCGGTTCAGTGTCTTGTTCATCCATTCAAAATCGAAGGCATGGATCAGCGCATCGCGCACTTTGCGGTCGGCGAAAAGCGGGTTGCGGGTGTTGAAGACCAGCCCTTTCATCCCCGTTGCCCGCCCGTGTCGTAGCTCGCCTTGCTGTATCTTGCCCGCCTGTGCCGCCGGAAAGTCGTATCCGTCGAGCCAGCGCGCGGGGTCCGTTTCTTGCCGTAGGTCTACGATGCCTGCCGTGAATGCCTGCCAAAGCGCAGCCTCGTCGCGGAAATAGTGGACCGTCACCTCATCGAAGTTGTGCACGCCCCGGTTCACAGGTTTGTTTTTACCCCAATAATCGTCGCGCCGTCTGAGGGTGATCGACGCGCCGGGATCGACGGATTCGACTCGATAGGGACCGCTGGCAACGGGGGCGGTCATGGTCGTCTCGTCGAATGCGCGCGATTCCCAATCGGCTCGCGAATGGATGGGCATCAGGCCCAGAAGCATCGGCAATTCGTGTTCGGGCTGTTTGAAAGTGAAGGTCACGGTCCGCTCGCCCGTTGCTTCTGCGTTTGCGACTTTGCCGTAATAAGCGCGGAAGTTCGGGCGGCCCTTATCACGCAGGATGTGCATGGAGAAGACGACGTCATCGGGAGTTACCGGCGTCCCATCGGAGAATGCAGCATCGGGTTCGAGCACGAAGGTCACGGATTGGCGGTCGGCGGCGATCTCCACGCTCTGCGCCAGCAGGCCGTAGATCGTGAAAGGTTCGTCCCAATTACGGGCCATGAGTGATTCGAAGACATGGGAGCGCATTACGGAGGGAGCGCGGCCTTTGACCGTGAAAGGGTTGAGCGAGTCGAATCGCCCCCGCTTGCCGTAGTCGATTCGGCCCCCTTGAGGAGCGTTCGGGTCCGTGTACGGGAACGACTTGAACCCTTTAGGTAGTGCTGGATCACCAAAAAACGCTATTCCATGTGCAGGTTCCGCAGAAACGTGAACAGGCAGGCTCAAGAAAAGCGATAAAAGAATCGTTGGATGAAGAAATGCATTCAATGGTCTGAATCCGAAAGATTCTCTTGCTTAGACGACATATCGTTGTCCTTGGCTTGATCCGCAAACTTGCATGGGCAAATGAGGCGGAAAAGTGATGTGCATACGGATGGTTCACGTTTTACGCTGTTTTGGGCTTGCTAAACCGGTGAAGTCATTGGTAATTTCAAGTCACTGCTCGATAGGTTTCTTGCCTGTATGAAACCTGCCTCAATCCAACTTCAGACGTCCTCGCAAGAGGGCGTCTTTTTTCTTTGGATGCGAGCTTTTCCTTTAATCTGCACGGCCTCCGCGCTTAGTCTATCCAGATTAACGGAGGAAATACGTTATGAAGGTCAAACAGATTGCCGCGCGCAAGCCGCACCACGATGTGGCATCCACTAATCCCGACGCATCGCTCGCCGATGTGGCGACGACACTGGGCGCAAAGAAGATCGGGTGCTTGATCGTGCTCGACGCCGCCGGTGGGATCGCGGGTATCGTCTCGGAACGTGATATCGTCCGCGCCGTTGGCGAAAAGGGTGGAAGCTGCCTCGATCAGCGCGTTTCCAGCGTGATGACCGTCGCGGTTGTGACCTGTACCTCCGATGACAGCGCGGATTCGGTGTTGGAGCGGATGACGAATGGCCGCTTTCGCCACATGCCTGTCGTGGATGATGGGGAGCTGGTGGCGCTGATCTCTATCGGTGATGTCGTCAAGGCGCGCATTGCGGCGCTGGAGGATGACAATCGGGCGCTTGAAGATATGATTCGCTCCGCCACCGCCTGACGCCCCGTCGTTTCGACGCCCCCTACCGACCGAGAAGAGATTTCGCATGAAGCGCATTGGACTGTACCCCGGAACCTTTGACCCGGTCACTTTGGGGCATCTCGACGTGATCGGGCGTGCGCGGCGTCTGGTGGATGAGTTGGTTATCGGTGTGGCGACGAACGAGGGCAAAGGCCCGCTGTTCAGCACTGATGAGCGGGTCGAGATGATGCGTGAGGAAGTGGATAGCCTTGCGTCGAACCCCGGCGATGCGACCGTGCGGGTCGAACCGTTTTCAGAACTGTTGATGTTTCAGGCGCGCAAGATGAATGCGAGCGTCATCTTTCGGGGGCTGCGCGCGGTTTCCGACTTCGAGTACGAATTTCAGATGGTGTGCATGAACCGCGCGCTCGAAAACGAGATCGAAACCGTCTTTCTCATGGCCGATGCGGAACATCAGGCGATTGCCTCGCGGTTGGTGAAGGAGATCGCGCGGCTGAACGGCAATGTCTCCAGCTTTGTCACCCCGCGCGTGAATCAGGCCCTCGTGGCGCGGTTTGGTGAGGCGCGCTAAGTCTTCGGTGTAAGAAAAACCGTGACCGTTTCGGCCATTATGCTATGTCACCGGCGACCAGAGTGAAGCGTGGGTCGAGCGGCTTGGGAGGTGTCTATCCCGATGCCATGGTGCTGGGCCGATTGCGTTTCACTCTCAACTAAAGAGGATTGCGCCATGTCCAGACTTGGAGCGTTCGCTCTCGCCCTCGTGCTTGCCCTGACGGGGTGTGGCGAGGAAGAGAAGGCCGAACAGCGTGAGACTTCCGCACCCGCCGCAGAACAAGATTCACAATTACAGGAGGCCATCTTGGCCGTAGCAGACCCCGAAAACGCCCTCGTCATCGAACTCAAGGACGGCAAGGTAATCGCCGAGCTATCGCCCGATCTGGCCCCCAATCACGTTGCCCGGATCAAAGAACTGGCCCGCGAGGGGTTCTATGACGGTATCGTCTTTCACCGCGTGATCGACGGTTTCATGGCGCAAACCGGCGACCCGACGGGGACCGGCACTAGCGGGTCGGGGCAGAACCTCAACGCCGAATTCACCAATGCACCGTTCAAGCGCGGCACGCTGGGCATGGCCCGGTCGTCCAGCCCGAACAGCGCCGATAGCCAGTTCTTCATCTGCCTCGCCGATACCCCGCATCTGAACGGCCAATACACCGTGTTCGGTCAGGTGGTCGAAGGGATGGAGCATGTCGATGAGATCAAGAAGGGTGCGCCCGGTTCCGGTCAGGTCACGGACCCCGACAAGATGATCTCGGTCAAGGTTCTGGCCGACACGCTGTAATGAGCGATACGGGGGAGGCGCGGCCCGACCTGCCGGTCGATGCGTTCGATTTCGACCTTCCCGATGCGTTGATCGCCCTGCGCCCTGTGCGGCCAAGGCGGTCGGCGCGTATGCTGCATGTCGAGGGCGGCGCGATTGCCGACCGCAGCATGGCCGATCTGCCCTCGGTGCTGCGCGAGGGGGATGTGCTGGTCTTCAACGATACGCGGGTGCTGCCCGTTCAGTTGAGGGGTAGCCGCATACGGGGCGATAGCGTCGTGCAGGTCGATGCGACGCTGATCGAGCGGGTGGCCGGGGATACGTGGCGTGCCTTTGCGAAGCCGGGCAAGCGGCTGAAGCCGGGTGATACGGTTGTTTTCGGGGATAGCGTTGCCGCCGAGGTCGTCTCGAAAGGCGAGGATGGCACGGTCGTGCTTCGCTTTGCCCTCGACGGACCGACCCTCGATACCGCCATCGCCGAAATCGGGGCCATGCCTCTGCCCCCCTATATCGCCGGGAAGCGTGCGGCGGACGCGCAGGACTTCGAGGATTATCAGACGATCCATGCCCGCCGGGATGGGGCCGTCGCGGCCCCGACGGCGGCGCTTCATTTCGACGCAGCGTTGATGCAGGCATTGGCCGATGCGGGGATCGGGACGGAGACGGTGACGCTGCATGTGGGGGCGGGGACTTTCTTGCCGGTGAAAGCGGAGACGACCGCCGGGCATGTCATGCATTTCGAGACCGGCGAGATCGACGGCGAAACCGCCGAGCGCCTGAATGCCGCGAAAAGCCGTGGCGGGCGGGTCATCAGCGTGGGTACGACGTCGCTGCGCGTGCTCGAAACCGCCTCGAACGAAGCGGGCCGCATGGTGCCGTGGCAGGGGTCGACGGATATATTCATCACCCCCGGATACCGATTTCGCTTCATTAACGGACTTGTTACCAACTTCCATCTGCCCCGGTCGACACTGGTTATGCTCGTCAGTGCGCTGATGGGAACGGAACGGACCCAATCGCTCTATAGTCATGCGATATCAGAAGGTTATCGATTCTACTCCTATGGGGATGGATCGTTGCTGATCCCGGAGTGATGTACGGGTAACCGGTGGATGAAAAGTACTTTTGCGCTATTGAGGGCTTGCTCTTACACCGTCAGATTGGCAATGATCTCCCGCGTACAGGCACGTGACGCGCTCCTCCACATAGATCGGGGGCACACGTCTTAACGGAGAATTGAATACATGACCGACAAACGTACACAGGCTCACGTCGCGCTGGCATGTGCGGTGCTGATGGGGATGACCGGCACGGCCTTCGCGCAGAGCCAGGACGAAGTCGATGCTGACTACCAGGCCGCAACGGAACTGCTGCCGCCAGAGGCGCGCCCCGGCGAATGCTATGCCCGCGTCTTCATTCCCGGCACCGAAAAGCGTGTCGCGAACAAGGTTCTGGTCAAGGAAGCGACCGAAAAGCTCGAAGTTATTCCCGCCAAATATGAAGAGGTCGAGGAAGTCGTCGAGATTCAGAGCGAATCCGAAGAGCTGGAGATCGTTCCCGCCAAGTTCGAGACGCGGTTTGAAACCGTGATCGTCGAGCCGGAGCGCGAAGAGCAGGTCGTCGTAGACGCAGTCTACGAGGAGACCGAGGAAAAGGTTAAGGTTCGCGAAGCCTATACGACGTGGAAAAAGGGCGAAGGCCCGATCCAGCGGTATGACGAAGCGACCGGCGAGATCATGTGTCTCGTGACCATTCCCGCCGAGTACAAGGTTGTCTCCAAGCGTGTCATCAAAGTGCCGCCACGCACGATCACCAAGGTGATTCCCGCCGTGACCGAGAAGGTCGAGGTCAAGGTGATGGTCGAGCCGCCCACCACCCGCAAGAAGGTGATTCCCGCCGAGAAGAAGACCGTCATGGTCCGCAAGCTGGTCGAGGAAGCGGATGTTCGCAAGATCGAGATCCCGGCGCAGTATGAAACGGTCTACGAAATCCAAAAGGAAAAGCGGGGCCAGATGGAATGGCGTCCGATCCTGTGCAGCACCAACGCATCGGTCGATCTGATCAAGAAGTTGCAGCTCGCGCTTAAGGAAAAGGGCTACAACCCCGGCACCGCCGATGGCGTTCTTGGCGCTGGCACGATGGAAGCGGTTCGCCGTTACCAGCGTTCCAAAGGCATTGCGCAGGGTCAGCTGACCATCGAAGTCATGCGTGAACTGGGCGTCGATCCGGGTGCCAGCGGCGAAAGCTGATCGACGGGTTGAATAAAAATCTGGGAGCGGTGGCATTTTGATGCCGCCGCTTTTTTTTGGCCGGTCGCAGCAATGAACTCCGAAACCGGCATGGCATGTCGCACATGGGCCATATCCCCGACCGTCATGGCCGTAAGCCCCGCGCATGATAAAGGTATTCGCAAATTCGTGGGCGCTGTTCCTCGGCATCGGGTTGCTGATGATCGGGAACAGCTTGCAAGGCTCGCTGCTGGGCGTGCGGGGAAAGCTGGAAGGCTTTGACCCGTCGATGATGGGGTACGTCATGTCGGCGTATTTCGTCGGCTTTCTCGGCGGCTCTTGGATGACGCCGAACCTGATCCGAAAGGTCGGGTATGTGCGGGTCTTTGCGGCACTCGGTTCGCTGATATCGGCGGCGTTCATCGTCTATGCCGTGTTCGTGCATCCTGTCGCATGGATGCTGATGCGGCTCGTCGTGGGGTTTTGTTTTTCGGGCGTGTATGTGGTCGCGGAAAGCTGGCTGAACAACAACGCGACCAACGATAATCGGGGGCAGACGCTTTCGGCCTATATGATCGTGCAGCTAGGCGGGATCGTCGTCGGGCAGGCGGTTCTGGGCATCGATGATCCGGGTGGATACAACCTGTTCATCCTGATGTCGGTGGTCGTTTCGGTTTCCTTTGCGCCGATCCTGCTGAGTGCATCGCCCGCGCCGGTGTCGGAAGATACCGAGCGGATGACGCTAGGCGATTTGTACCGATCATCGCCGCTGGGCTGTATCGGCAGTTTCCTGCTGGGCGGAATATTCTCGGCCATTTTCGGGATGAGCGCGGTCTATGGCGGGGAGATTGGGCTGTCAGTGCAGCAAATCGCCGCCTTCGTGTCGCTGATGTACGTGACTGCGATCTTGTTTCAGTATCCGATTGGCTGGATTTCGGACCGAATGGACCGTCGACGGGTCATCGCCGTGTGCATGATCGTGGCGACGGTGGGAACGGCGCTGGGGTCGTTTGCGGATGGCAATATCTACGTGATCTACGGGGCCGCCGCGATTTTGGGGGGTATGGCCAACCCGTTGTATAGCCTGCTGATTGCCCATACGAATGACTACTTACCGCCCTCGAAGATGGCTTCGGCGAGTAGCGGGCTGGTGTTTATCAACGGGGTCGGGGCGAGCTTTGGGCCTGTGCTGGTCGGTTATCTGATGGGGTGGATCGGGCCGAGTGGCTTCTTCGTGTTCAACTGCGTTCTGTGCGCGATCATCGCCGCCTATGCCGTGTGGCGGATGACGCAGCGGGCGGGTGTGTCGCCGGACGATACCGGCAGTTACACCCCCGTCATGGCGCGTGGTCCCGTCATGGCCGAGGTCGCGGCGGAGATCTATGCGCAGGAGGCCGAAGAGGACGTGGAGGACGATGATTTCGGGGATCGGAGTACGCCGAACGACTACAATGACTGATTGCAACTATGGCGTGATGGACGGGCAAGTGCATCTCTTCTAGTTTATGGGGCGAACGGGGGAGAGTTGTATGAAGATCGACGGTGTTGCGTGGCGGCCAATCTGGGCGGATGACGATGGGGAGACGGTCGAGATTATCGACCAGACCACGCTGCCCTTTGCCTTTGGAACCAAGCGCCTGACGACGATGGAAGAGGCGGCGGAAGCGATATCGGTGATGCGGGTGCGGGGTGCGCCGCTTATCGGGGTCACGGCGGCCTATGGCCTTGCCATGGCGCTGCGGGATGATCCGTCGGATGCGGCGATGCGGGCGGCCTATGACACGCTGCACGCCACGCGCCCAACGGCGATCAACCTGCGCTGGGCGCTGGACCGGGTGAGCGGGGCGATGGCGGATATCGCCCCCGCCGACCGGGCCGGGGCCGCCTATACGCTGGCGGGGGAGATGGCCGATGAGGATGCGGAGATCAACCGGCGTATCGGGGCGCATGGCCTGACACTGCTGCGCGAGGCGGCGGCGAAGGGGGGGCGCGTCAACGTGCTGACCCATTGCAATGCCGGATGGCTGGCGACGGTGGATTGGGGGACGGCGACCTCGCCGGTCTATCAGGCCCATGATGAGGGGATCGACGTGCATGTCTGGGTCGATGAAACACGGCCCCGGAACCAAGGCGCTTTCCTGACGGCATTGGAACTGGGCTGGCATGGCGTGCCGCATAGCATCATCGCCGATAATGCGGGCGGGCATCTGATGCAGCATGGCGAGGTCGACCTGTGCCTCGTGGGGACCGACCGCGTGACGGCGACGGGGGATGTCTGCAACAAGATCGGCACGTATCTGAAGGCGCTGGCCGCCCATGACAATGGGGTGCCGTTCTATGTCTGCCTGCCCACGCCGACCATCGACTGGCGGGTGCGGGATGGGGTGGCCGAGATTCCCATCGAGAACCGTGCGCCGGACGAGGTGTTGAGCATCGACGGTGTGCTGCCCTCCGGCGAAATCGTGCGTAGCCGGATTGCCGCGCCGGGGTCGGATGCGGTCAACCCCGCCTTCGACGTTACCCCCGCGCGGCTGGTCACTGGCCTGATCACCGAGGCGGGAATCATGGAGGCGAGCGAGGTGGGTTTGGCCGGGCTGCGGCCAAAGGCTGTTTCAATATAGCACGAATGTGGGTTGCAAGCGGTGGCGAGGCATCCATACTTGTATGGAACCGCAACTTTGAGGAGATAGATATGCGATCCAAGATTCTTTCTGTTCTCGCTGCAACGGCCATGATGGTGACACCGGCATTGGCGGGCGATGGTATGATCCATCAGATGTCATCCTCCAGCGTCGAGGACACCGTCGATTCTTTCGTGAAGGTATTGGAAAGCAAGGGCGCGACCGTCTTTGCGCGGGTCGATCATGCGGCGGGGGCGAAGAAGGTGGACATGGAGATGTCTCCTGCAACGCTCGTCATCTTCGGTAATCCAAAGATCGGTACGCCGCTGATGCAGGCCGCGCCGACGATGGGGGTCGATCTGCCGCTGCGCGTGTTGTTCTACGCCGATGAGGATGGCAAGACGCATATCGCCTATCACGATCTGGATAAGGTCGCGGAGCAGCATGGCGTACCCGCCGACCATCCGGCACTGGCCAAGGCCAAGGGCGCGATGGCGAAGCTGACCGG
>CALJIU010000127.1 GCA_937974055.1 uncultured Neomegalonema sp.
CCGATGCCTTTGCCGCATCCCCGATTTTCATCTTGAGTCTCCCCTAACTGGAACCTTTATGTACATCCAAACACTGAAGGGGACAACGCATGGCTGCCACGGACAATCGCGCGACGCAAATCGATTGGCATTGCTCGTCAACATGGCGACAGGCGCGGATCAATACGCTGTGGTGCCTGATCGGTTGCTCCATCGGCGATCTTGGCACGATCCTGTATTTTCAGGTGACGGGCATCCCGTGGCCCGTCTGGGCGATCATGACGCTGGCGATCATCAACGGCCTGCTCACCTCCATCGCGTTGGAGACGTTCATCCTCGCCCGCCAGATGGAATTTAGGAACGCCTTCCGCACCGCCATCGGCATGTCGCTGATCTCGATGATCGCGATGGAGGCGGCGATGAACATCACCGATATCCTGCTCACCGGCGGCGCAAAGCTGACATGGTGGGTGGTGCCGATCATGCTGTTCGTCGGTTGGATTACGCCCCTGCCGTATAATTACTGGCGGCTGAAGGCACTGGGCAAGGGGTGCTGCGGATGAGCGTGTCGCGGAGCACCCTGCTGACCGCGTGTCTCGCCATGACGGGTATCGGGGGATGGTGGATGCTTGCGGGGGATGGCGACGACATCGCGCAGGTGAACGGCGTCAGAATCCCAACACTGACGGAAAAGGCGAGGGAGGGGGCAAGTCTCTTCGCGCAGAACTGCGCCGGTTGTCACGGCGACCACGCATCGGGTGGCGAAGGCGGTCCCCCACTCATCCACATCATCTACGAACCCAGTCACCATCCCGACCGTACGTTCTACAGCGCCGTCAAAAACGGCGTGCGCCAGCACCACTGGCGCTTTGGCAACATGCCCCCGATCAATGGCGTCGATGAAGATGCCGTCGCCATCATCGTGGCCTATCTGCGCGAGGTTCAGCGCGCAAACGGGATCGAATGACCCCAACTGCCGTTATGACGATGCATCTCTCATCCCAAGGAACCGTATCATGCCGCGCGATATCGAACCAAAAACTGCGATAATCCACAGAATGGTGCTGGACGATCATCTCTGCCCCTCCGGCCTGAAGGCGAAAGCCCTGCTGGAAAGCGAAGGCTTCGATGTGGATGATCGTCCCCTGACCACCCGCGCCGAAACCGATGCCTTCAAGGCCGAACAAGGGGTAAAGACCACACCGCAGATATGGATCGAGGGCGAGCGTATTGGCGGCTATGACGCGCTGCGTGAACGGCTCGGCCAGGTCGATACGGACAGTGACACCACCTACCGCCCCATCATTGCCCTGTTCTCCGTGGCGGCATTGATGGCGCTGGCCATCTCATGGGCGGCCTTCGGCGAGGTACGGCCCGTGCGCACGCTGGAATGGTTCATCGCAATTTCCATGTGTTTACTCGGCCTGCAAAAACTTCAGGACGTCGAAGCCTTCTCGACCATGTTCTTGAACTACGACCTGCTTGCCCGCCGCTGGGTCAGATACGGCTATATCTATCCCTATGCTGAAACCGGGGCGGGCGTGCTGATGCTCGCGGGTGCGCTGACATGGCTGGCCGCCCCCGTCGCCCTCGTTATCGGAAGCATCGGCGCAATTTCGGTCTTCAAGGCCGTCTATATCGACAAACGAGAGCTGAAATGCGCGTGCGTTGGCGGCGACAGTTCTGTGCCTCTGGGCTTCATATCGCTGACCGAGAACGTGATGATGGTCGCAATGGCTGTCTGGATGCTGGCTACCTAAGCCACGCCCCCAGCGACTCCACCGCCCGCTCCACCGTCTCGGTCGACCCGGCAAAGCTGAACCGCATCGTCCCCGCCCCACGCACCGGGTCGAAATCCGTCCCCGGCACCGCCGCGACCCGCGCCTCGTCCAGCATCCGCCGCGCAAAATCGGCACTGTCGTTCGTCAGGCCGGTCACATCCGCATAGAGGTAGAACGCCCCGTCCGCAGGCGCGAAATCCCGAAACCCCATCCCCGGCAACGAATCCAGCAACAGCGCCCGGTTCCGGCGATACACTTCCATATGCCCGGCCAACTCCTCCTCCGCATCCAACGCCGCCAGCGCGGCAAGCTGGCTGATATGCGGCGGACAGATGAAATGGTTCTGCGCCAACCGCTCGACCGTCCGCACCAGATCGGGCGGCACCACCATCCACCCGATGCGCCAGCCGGTCATGCAGTAATATTTCGAGAAGCTGTTGATAACGAACGCATCATCCGTCAGCTCCAACGCCGAAACCGGCTTTTCGCCATACCACAGCCGGTCATAGATCTCGTCCGACACCATCGCCGTGCCATGCGCACGGCAATCCTCGATCAGCGCGCTCAAGCTGCCGCGCGACAGCGCCGTGCCGGTCGGGTTGGCGGGGCTGGCGAACAGCAACCCGTCGATCTTCCCCTCCGCCCGCGCCGCCGCCAGCAATGCCGGATCGGGCTGATACCCCGTCGCAAGGGTCGCCTCCAACCGCACCGGCTCGATATCGATACTGGCGAGGATATTGCGGTAACTCGGATACCCCGGATCGGCCAGCGCCAGCCGCGCCCCCGCATCGAACAGTGTCAGAAACGCCAGCAAGAACCCCGCCGACGACCCCGTCGTCACCACGATCCGCTCCGCCGGAACATCGAGGCCGTGTACCTCCGAATACATCCGCGACAGCCGCTCGCGCAGCGCAGGCATCCCCAACGCAACGGTATAGCCGAGCGAATCCCCATCCGACAGCGCCTTCATCGCCGCCTCGCGCGCAAGGCGCGGCGCTGGCGCACCGGGCTGGCCGACTTCCAGCCGCGCGACTGTCGCCCCGCCTTCCTCGGCCCGGCGCGCGGCCTCCATCACATCCATGGCAAGAAAGGCGGCAACGTCAGAGCGGCGGGAGGCTGTATTTTCCATCGCTTATATCTGACCGAACCGCCCGGCACCCTCAAGCGAATTGTCGTCACGGCCCAACCCTGCCAGACTTCCCCCCGAATCCCGATCACAGGAGCGCCAGCCATGACCACCGACCCGTTGCTCCAGCCCTTCAAGCTAAAACACGTCACCCTGCGCAACCGCATCATGAGCACCAGCCATGCCTGCGGGCTTGAAGAAAACGGAATGCCCCTCGACCGCTACCAAACCTATCACGAGGAAAAGGCGCGCGGCGGCATCGGGCTGACCATGTTCGGCGGCTCCTCCAACGTCTCCATCGATTCGCCTTCGGTGTTCCAGCAGCTCAACGTCGGAACCGACGAGGTCATCCCCCACCTGTCGGCCATGTCAAAGCGCGTCCACGCCCAAGGCGCGGCACTGATGTGCCAGATCACCCATCTGGGGCGGCGGGGCGAGAGCACGACGGGTCCGATGCTGCCCACCATCGCCCCCTCCGTCGTGCGCGAGGCCCTGCACCGCAGCATCCCCAAGGAAATCGACGAGCACGACATAAAGCGCGTCATCGCCGATTTCGCCCGCGCCGCAATGCGCTGCAAGGAAGGCGGGCTGGATGGCATCGAGACGCTGGCTGGCGGGCACCTCATCGGCCAATTCCTCTCCCCCGCCACCAACCGCCGCACCGATGCCTATGGCGGCTCGCTCGAAAACCGCTGCCGCTTCGGGCTGGAGGTCTACGAGGCGATCCGCAAAGCGGTGGGCGACGACTTCCTCGTCGGTTTCCGCTTCATCGTCGATGAAGGGCACGAGGCGGGCTTGGGCTTCGACGACTGCGTTGCCATCGCAAAGATATTCGAGGGGTCCGGCACGCTCGATTTCTTCAACGCCATCTATGGCCGCATGGACACCATCGCCGGATTGGCCTTGGACAACATGCCCGGCATGGCCTCGCCCTTGGGTCCGTGGTTGCAGAAGGCGGCGGCGTTCAAGGCGGAGGTGAACCTTCCCGTCTTCCACGCTGCCCGCATCAGCGACGTCGCCACCGCCCGCCACGCCATCCGCGAAGGGTTGATCGATCTCGTCGGCATGACCCGCGCCCAAATCGCAGACCCCCATATGGTCGCCAAGATCGCCGCCGGAGAGGAGGCGCAGATACGCCCCTGCGTCGGCGCGACCCATTGCATGAGCGACCGCCGCCCCGCCTGCTTCCACAACCCCGCCAGCGGCAACGAACGCATCCTGCGCCAAGTCATCCCAAAGGCCGAAACCTCGCGCCGGGTCGTCATAATCGGTGCTGGACCGGCGGGGTTAGAGGCGGCCCGCGTCAGCGCCGAACGCGGCCACACCGTCACGATCTTCGAGGCCGCCGCACGCCCCGGCGGGCAAGTCTTGCTCGCCGCAAAATCCAACTGGCGGCGTGACTTGATCGGCATCATCGACTGGCGCGTGACCGAACTCGACCGCCTCGGCGTCGACCTGCGCCTCAACGCATGGGCCGAGATGGATGATGTCACCGCCCTCGACCCCGATCTGGTCATCATCGCGACGGGCGGCATCCCCGATCTGTCTTGGCTCCCCGGCCATGAACACGTCACGACCGCATGGGAAATCCTCGACGGCAGCACCACCCCCGCCGATGATGTGCTGATCGTGGACGGCACCGGGCGTCACGTCGCCCTCACCGCCGCCGAACTGTGTCACGATGCTGGCTCGCGGCTTCGCTTCGCCACTATCGACGAAGGAATTGCCGCCGAACAAGCCTACGCGGAGCGGGTGATCTGGCGCAGATGGGCGCATAAGACCGACCTGTCGATCCATGCGGAGGTGCGCCTGACCAGCGTGCGGCCACAGGGCAACCGCCTGATCGCTTCCTTCGAGGACGAATTGACGAACGAGCCGCTGGACATCGAGGCCGGACAGGTGATCGTGGATGCGGGCACGGTCCCAGCGGCGGCCATCTATCACGACCTGCGCACCACCTCCCGCAATGACGGCATTACCGACCTCGACCGTTGGACGCGCGGCGAGGCGCAGGAAACGCAGGGCAACGGGTTCGAGCTGCACCGCATCGGCGATGCCGTCTCCAGCCGCAACATCCACAACGCGGTCCTCGATGCCCTGCGGCTCTGCCAAGCCTGCTAACCCTGTCGATAGCAGATAGAGTTGTCCGGTTTTGGTAGCACATCATTTGTCCGCTTCGATTGTGGTTTGTTCCGGGCCTCGTAGGGAGCGGCGGAGCCGCGACTGGAGAGGCCCGGAACAAACAGGCTTGCGTTGAAGCGGG
>CALJIU010000128.1 GCA_937974055.1 uncultured Neomegalonema sp.
ACAAATGCAGTTTTCTTTCGGAGAGATCGTTCATGGCTCGCCTTACCGCCGCCCTCCCGCTTGCGGGTCTTATCGCCCTCGGCGCTGGAACCGCCTATGCCGCCGGATTGGGACAGCCCGAACCGTGGCAGCTTGGCTGGCAGGAACCCGCAACCGATATTGCCGAGCGGGTGCAAAGCGCATCGTGGTGGCTGCATGTTCTCGCCACCGTGATCACCCTGTTCGTGACCGGGCTGTTGGTTTATGTCTGCGTCAAGTTCTCGCGTAAGAATAACCCGGAGCCGTCGCGCTTCACGCATAATACGACTGTCGAGGTCGTCTGGACCGTGGTGCCGGTGCTGATCCTCGTGGCGATGGCCTATCCGTCGATCAAGCTGCTGTATTATCAAGAAGTCGTTCCTGAGAGCGAGATCACGATCAAGGCGACCGGGTATCAGTGGTACTGGGACTACACCTACAACGTCGATGGCGAAGATATCATCATCGAGAGCCTGATGGCCGGTAAGGGCTACTCCACCTATGACGAGATGGTCGCGGGTATGAAGGAAGAGGGCGCTGAGGCGGATGAGATCCCCTCCGAGCCAGAATGGAAGCTGCAAGCGACCGCGCCGATGGTCGTGCCAGTGAACACCAAGGTCCGCCTGAATGTCACCGCCGCCGACGTGATGCACGCTTGGACCGTGCCGTCCTTCGGCGTGAAGGTCGATGCCGTGCCGGGCCGTCTGAACGAGTTGTGGTTTGAAGCCAATAAGGTGGGCCGATTCTACGGTCAGTGCTCGGAACTGTGCGGTCGTGACCATTCCTACATGCCGATCATGGTCGATGTCGTGCCGAAGGAAGAGTACGAGGCGAAATTCCAGGAAATGGTCGATAAATACGCCGCCCGCAAAGGTCTGCCCAAAAAGATCGACGTTGCGTCGGTCGAGGCCGAGTAAGCAGCCATGACCGATATGTCCGCTACCGATGGTGTCGCCCCGGCGGGGTATGAGGCCGAGATTCGCGATTACTATGCGCTGATGAAGCCGCGTGTGATGTCGCTGGTCATCTTTACCGCATTGGCGGGGATGCTGGCTGCGCCGGTTGGCCTGAACCCCGTGATCGGCTTCGCCTCGATCCTGTGCATCGCCATTGGGGCCGGGGCGTCGGGTGCGCTGAATATGTGGTGGGAATCGGATATCGATTCGCGCATGGGCCGCACGCAGGGTCGCCCGATTCCGTCGGGCCGTGTGACGCGCGACGAGGCGCTGGCTATCGGTATGGGCCTGTCGGTTCTGTCGGTTGCGATGCTGGCGGTGTTTGCCAATATCCTGTCGGCGGTTCTGCTTGCCGGAACCATCGCTTTCTATGGCGGTTTCTACACGATGTGGCTCAAGCGCCGCACGCCGCAGAATATCGTCATTGGCGGTGCCGCCGGGGCCATTCCGCCGGTGATCGGCTGGGCCGTGGCGACGGGGTCGGTGACCATCGAGCCGCTGCTGATGTTCGGCATCATCTTCCTGTGGACGCCCCCGCATTTCTGGGCGCTGGCACTGTGGAAGCGTCGTGAATACACCGAGGCCGAAGTGCCGATGCTGCCGGTGGTGGCTGGGCCGAAATCGACCCGTGTGCAAATGATGGTCTACTCGGTCCTACTGGCCATTTGCTCGCTGGCGCTGGTCTTTACCGAGGTTGCCGGTCCTGCCTACACGCTGGTTGCGATCGTGACGAACGCCTTGTTCTGCTGGTTCGCATGGACGGTCTATCGCCGCGATGAAGACGCCGCGCAGGCCGAGAAATATGGGGCGGAGAAAAAGCTGTTCGCTTTCTCGCTCACCTATCTCGCGCTGATCTTCGCGTCCCTGCTGGTGGATGCGGCCCTGCGCAGTGCGGGTGTCATCTGATGCCCGTCGATCACGAACTGCATAAGCGGCGATTGGGCCGGAACATTTTTGTGGGACTGGTCCTTTTCGGACTGGTCGCGCTGATCTTCTTCGTTTCCATCGCGAAATTCCAAGACACGATCTGATCTTTGCTTCAGTGCCCGGAAAGGCCCCAATGACGACGCGCATCCCCTCGAATCGCCGCACTGCCGCCTCCCTCGCTGGAGTCGCCATTTGCATGGTCGGGTTGTCCTTCGCTGCCGTACCGCTCTATCAGATTTTCTGTCAGGTGACGGGCTTTGGCGGCACCCCCTTGCGCGCCGATGCGGGCAGTGAGCGTATTCTCGACGAGACGATCACCGTCAGCTTCGATGCCTCCATCGAATCGGGGATGCCCTGGACGTTCAAGCCTGTGCAGAAGAATATGGATATCCGTATCGGCGAGACGGGGCTGGCCTTCTATACCGCCCATAACCCGACTGACCGGCCCGTGGCCGGAACGGCGGTCTTCAACGTCACGCCTTTCAAGATCGGGCCTTATTTCGTCAAGATCGACTGTTTCTGTTTTACCGAGCAGGTGCTAAAGCCGGGGGAGACGGTCGATATGCCCGTCACCTTTTACGTCGACCCGGAAATTCGCGATGACCGGGGGACGGAAGAGGTGAAGGGTCTGACGCTGTCCTACACATTCTACGAGACTGACCTACCCGACGGCTATGTCACCGCTGCGCGCAGTGATGCCGGGAACGGACAGTCCGTTAACTGATAAGCCGGGGCCGTGAGGCCCACTGACCATAAGAACGACGCCATGCGGGAGCATATGATGGCAGGCCACGCTAAACACGACTACCATATCATCGAACCGAGTATCTGGCCCTTCGTGGCCGCCGTCAGTGCATTTGTCATGCTGTTCGGCTCGGTTCTCTGGATGAAGGGCGGCACGCCGCTGCTGACCATTGCTGGTCTGGCAGGTGTGTTGTTCGTGATGTACTCGTGGTGGGCGGAGGTCGTGCGCGAAGCGCATGCCGGCGATCACACGCCGGTTGTCTATGTAGGGCTGCGCTACGGCTTCATTTTGTTTATCATCTCCGAAGTCATGTTCTTCGTGGCGTGGTTCTGGGCCTATTTCCGCTATGCGCTGTTCGTGCCGAGCGAGACGACCGACACGAGCCACGGCATCGGGTTCGCCGAAGGGGGCATGTTCCCGCCCGAAGGCATTCATGCGGTCGATCCCCTTGGCCTGCCGCTGGTCAACACGCTGATCCTGCTGCTATCGGGTTGTACCCTGACCGCCGCGCACCACTACCTCGTGGAGATGCGCGAGGGGGGCGAGGAGCCGGACCCCAAGCGTCAACAGGTGTTCTGGGCGCTTGCGCTCACGACGGCCCTTGGCGCGATCTTCCTCGTGATGCAGGCGATTGAGTATGTCGAAGCCTATCACCACGATCTGACGCTGCAGAGCACGTTCTACGGTGCCGCCTTCTTCATGGCGACGGGCTTCCACGGAATGCATGTTCTGATCGGGACGATCTTCCTCGCGATCTGTCTGATCCGAGTGAACAAAGGCCACTTCACCGCCGAGAAGCATATCGGGTTCGAGGCGGCGGCCTGGTACTGGCACTTCGTCGATGTGGTGTGGCTGTTCCTGTTCTTCGTCATTTATGTCGGCAGCGTCGGATTCTTCAGCTACGGCCACTGATCCGACAATGGAATCGACATCGCGCGTAAAGCTGCTGGGGCCGCTGATTATCGGCCTTGGCGGCTTTTTTGCCCTTATCGCGCTGGGGTTTTGGCAGGTCGAGCGCCTGCAATGGAAGCGCGGGATTATCGACGAGGCGGAGCGCCGGATCGTGGCGGAGCCGCAGGTTTTGCCCGTCGATCTGGACCCGGAACGTGATGATTACATGCCGGTCTTCGTGACGGGCAGTTTCGACCATGCCGCCGCCGTCTACTTTCTGACATCGCAAAAGCCCACCGGCCCCGGTTTCGAGGTTATCGCCCCTTTCGAGACGACGGACGGGCGGCGCATTCTCGTCAATCGCGGGTATATCCCGCAGGACGACAAAGGCGCTGAAACCGGCCCGGATGGTTCGCAGCGGGTCGAAGGGGTGCTGCGCTGGCCCTCGGATGTGAACGGGTTCACGCCGGATGCGGATATTGCAAAGCGCACGTTCTACTCGCGGGAGGTCGGGCCGCTATCGGCGATGGCTGACACCTTGCCGATCATGATAATGCAGGCCCCGACAGGCGCAGAGTCGATGCCGCGTGGCCAGAAGGTCGAGGTCGTTGTGCGCAATCACCATCTGCAATACGCCCTGACATGGTTCGGGATAGCCTTGATCTGGGCGATTATGACGATCCTCTGGTATCGCCAACAGCGCCGGTCGATCTGATCCGCCGTATCGCAGGGCGGTTGCGTTTTTTCGCGCCCGGCCCTATTCCCGGAGCAATCCTGCGATTATCGAGAGGCCGCCATGTCCGCCGCGAAACCGGTCGTCCACGATTTTGGAACCGATAAGAAGCGTATTCGCACCCGCGCCGTCAAAAAGGTCCGCCGGACCCGCCCGATAGGCACGCGCGCTGTGCCGCCGGTACTGGTGTTCGAGGCGGCCCCCGGCTCGCCCGATGCGGCCCTGCCGCCCGTGCGGATATTCCTCGGAACCGAGCCGTTGCAATATAAGGCCGAGCGGGTTTTCGTCTATTCGGTCGCGAAGCACCGCAATCCCGGTCGCCGCTACGAAATCTATCTGATGAAGGATCTGGCCGGGTATGACCGGACGACCTGGGCCACCGGCTTTACGCGCTACCGCTTTGCGATTCCGCAGATGGCGGGTGGAACGGGCCGCGCGATCTATAACGATGTCGATCAGATATACCTTGCCGATCCGGCTGAACTGTTTGACCGTGATATGGGCGATGCGGCTTTGCTGGCCATCGACGATAAAGAAACCTCCGTCATGCTGATGGATTGCGAAAAGCTCGCTGCTCTGTGGCAGGGCAAGGATATCGGCGATGCGAAATCGGTTCGCGATGCGGGCCTGTGGGGCACGATGCCGGGGGTCTGGAACTCACGCGATACGGAGTATGTCGCGGGTGCATCCAAGGTGCTGCATTTCACGACCCTGTATAAGCAGCCGTGGCGACCCTTTCCGCTCGCCTATGATTACGACGTGAACGAGAACGAGCATGTCTGGCGCGAGCTTGAAAGCGAAGCTGATGCGGCGGGCTTTCTGTCCTACACGCGCGAGAGGCCGGGGGCGGGCTTGCAGGATGCCGTCGCAGCCTATGGCGCGGGCAAGCCAATGGGATCGGATGATGCCGTTGCGGTACTGGTTGCCCTGCACGGTGTGAAGACGATGCTGCATTACGGGTCCGGCGCGCAGGCGATGAATATGCTGGGCGTCGATGTCACGAGCCATGATGTTGCATCGCCCCCCGCCGGTCGTTTCGATGCCGTCGTCTCGGTCGATATGCTGGAGCATATGCCCGAAGAGGATATCCCTTGGATGATCGACGAGATGTTCCGCCACGCTGACAAGTTCGTCTATGTCTCGGCGGCGTGCCATCCGACGAATGGGGGCACGGCCTTGCCGCAGGATTGGTGGCGGGGCCAGATGAGCCTGATCGGCGCGATGCATCCGCATGTCGCATGGGAACTGCACGCCCCGGACCAGCCAAAGCAAGGCGGGATCATGGGGACGATCCGTTCGCTCTTCGGGGCGCCGGAACGATTTTCCAGCACCACGCCCGCCGCCTGACCCGTACGAAAGACCGGACGATGAAGTATATCAGTACCCGTGGCACCGCCCCGGTCGTTGAATTCGAAGATGCGCTGCTGGCTGGATTGGCCCGCGATGGCGGTCTGTATGTGCCCGAAGCGTGGCCCACGCTGTCGCCGGATCTTATCCGTTCGTTGCAGGGCGCGCCCTATGAGACGGTGGCGCTCGAAGTGCTGCGGCCCTTTGTCGGCGGCATGGATATGGATGCGCTGAAGGGGATGATCGACACGGCCTATGCCGGGTTCGGGCATAAGGCCGTCGCGCCGCTGGTGCAGATCGACGAGCAGAACTGGGTGCTGGAACTGTTCCACGGGCCGACGCTGGCCTTCAAGGACTTGGCGATGCAGTTGATCGGGCTGTTGTTCGAT
>CALJIU010000129.1 GCA_937974055.1 uncultured Neomegalonema sp.
AGGTCGTCGCCGTCTATTGCGAACCCGACCGCGAGGGCAAGCCCGTCGATCCGATCAAGGAATTTGCGGAAGGGCAGGGCATCCCCGTCCACCAGCCCGCGAATTTCGATGATGCGGAGACTTTGGCCACGCTGAAATCCCACGACGCCGACCTAATGGTCATGGCCTTCGTCAACGTCTTCGTACCCGAAGCCGCGCGCGATACGCCCAAGCATGGCTCCATCTGTTTCCACCCCTCGCTCCTGCCGCTGCACCGGGGGCCGTCTGCCGTGAACTGGCCCATCATCATGGGGTCAGACAAATCCGGCTTCTCATGGTTCTATCCCACTGATGGGCTGGACGAAGGCGACAGCCTGATGCAGTGGGAATGCCCCATCGACCCCGATGACACGGTGATCAATCTCTACTTCAAGAAAATCTACCCAGCGGCTATCGACAGCGTCCCGCAGGTGGTCGATGCCTTTCGGAGTGGCAATCCGCCCCGCATCGCCCCGGACGAGTCGCAGGCCACCTATGAACGCCGCTGCACCGCCAAGCACGCCCATATCGACTGGAACCGCCCGGTCGGCCAAGTCTATGACCTGATCCGGGGCACGAACCCCGCCCCCGGCGCATGGACCACCCTCGACGGCGCGCAGGTCGGTATCTTCGATTGCAGCCGCGTCCCCGGTGACGGAGTGTCGGGAAAGGTCGTTTCCGTGACAGAAGATGGCGTCACTGTGCAGTGCGTGGGCGGGCGTATCCTGTTGAAAAGGGTGCGACCGAAAGGCGCGGACAAGCAATCCGCGACCGATTGGGCCGCAAGTGCCGGTGTCGAAAAAGGCACCGTTCTGGGAAATTGATTTGAAAGACGCCCCATCACGGGCGCGACGAGGAAACTGGAATGTCGGATATCGAAATCGCCCGCAAGGCCAACAAGAAACCCATTCAGGAAATCGGTGCGAAGATCGGCATCGGCTCGGACGATCTGCTGCCCTATGGCCACGACAAGGCTAAGGTTTCCGCCGATTTCATCAAGTCCAAGGCGAATGATGCCGATGGCAACCTTATCCTCGTCACCGCCATCAACCCCACGCCTGCGGGCGAGGGCAAGACCACCACCACGGTGGGCTTGGGCGATGGTCTGAACAAGATCGGCAAGAACGCGATGGTCTGCATTCGCGAGGCGTCGCTGGGGCCGAACTTCGGCATGAAGGGCGGCGCGGCGGGGGGCGGCTACGCGCAGGTCGTGCCGATGGAGGAGATGAACCTCCACTTCACGGGCGATTTCCACGCCATTACCAGCGCGCATAACCTGTGCTCGGCCATGCTCGACAACCACATCTATTGGGGCAACGAGCAGGAGATCGATGTCCGCCGTGTCGTCTGGCGGCGTGTCCTCGACATGAACGACCGCGCCCTGCGCCAGATCACCGCCAGCTTGGGCGGCGTGGCCAACGGCTTCCCGCGCGAGACGGGTTTCGACATCACCGTCGCCTCCGAAGTCATGGCGATCCTGTGCCTTGCCAGCGACCTCGATGACCTGCAAAAGCGCCTCGGTGATATGATCGTCGCCTATCGCCGCGACCGCAGCCCCGTCTTCTGCCGCGATATCAAGGCGGATGGCGCGATGACCGTGCTGCTGAAGGACGCGATGCAGCCCAACCTCGTGCAAACGCTGGAGAATAACCCCGCCTTCGTCCACGGTGGTCCCTTCGCCAATATTGCCCATGGCTGTAACTCGGTCGTCGCCACCAAGACGGCGCTGAAACTCTGCGATTACGTCGTGACGGAGGCCGGTTTCGGGGCCGATCTTGGGGCCGAGAAATTCCTCAATATCAAATGCCGCAAGGCGGGCCTTGCCCCGAAAGCCGTCGTCCTCGTCGCCACGATCCGCGCGATGAAGATGAATGGCGGCGTCGCGAAGGGCGATCTGGGTGCCGAGAATGTCGAGGCCGTCAATAGCGGCTGCGCCAACCTCGGTCGCCATATCGAGAACCTTGGCAAGTTCGGCGTGCCGGTCGTCGTCGCGATCAACCACTTCGCGGGCGATACCGAGGCGGAAGTGCAGGCGGTCAAGGATTTCGTCGCCTCCAAGGGCACCGAAGCGGTGCTGTGTATGCACTGGGCAAAGGGCGGTGAAGGCACCATCGATCTGGCCAATAAGGTCGTCGAGATCATCGACGCGGGCAAGGCGAACTACGCCCCCCTCTACCCCGACGATATGGGCCTTGCCGATAAGATCGAGGCCATCGCGACCGGCATCTACCGCGCCGATTCGGTCGTCATGGACAAGAAGATCCGTGACCAGCTCGCCCAGTGGGAGGAGCAAGGCTACGGCAAATTGCCGGTTTGCATGGCCAAGACGCAGTACAGCTTCTCGACCGATCCGGGCCAGCGCGGCGCGCCCACGGGCTTTGATATCCCCGTGCGTGAAGTGCGGCTTTCGGCGGGTGCAGGCTTCGTGGTCGCGATCTGCGGTGAGATCATGACCATGCCCGGCCTGCCGCGTGTTCCCTCGGCGGAGAGCATCATGCTCGACGATGACGGCAACGTGCAGGGGCTGTTCTGATGCGGGCTGGCCTCCTCGATATCGCATCTCCGGATGCAGTGCAGCACGCAGTGATGCTCTGCTGGTCCGGGGCCTGTTCTAGCGGACGCAGGCCCCGGACCAGCGCAGCAGCATTTTATGCCGCAGCGCATCCGGGGAAGCGGGGAGGGGGCCGCCCATGACCATCCACACCATCACGATTCCCGTGCGCGGGGATAACAAGGGCAATAACGTCCTCGCCCATGCCGCCGTATTGGCCAAGCGGTTCGCCGCGCATGTCACCGTGCTGCATTGCCGCCCGCGCCCGGCGGACCTGCTGCCCTACGGCGTGCCGGTCCCCGGTTTCCTGCGGGATCAGATCATGTCATCGGCCAGCGACTTGGCCGATGAAGAAGAAAAGAGCCTGCGCGCCGAATTCACCCAACTCATCGCCGAACTCGGCCTGACCGAACGGGCGGCGGGGGGCGGCGTTCCCTCCGCATCGTGGCAGGAGGCACCGGGCCGTCAGATCGACGTTCTCAAGCATTACGGGCGTCTCGCTGACCTCATCATGGTCCCCAAGCCCGACCGCGACCGCAATCTCGGCGCGAACACCCTGCGTTCGGCCCTATTCGCCAGCGGACGCCCCGTGCTGATGTGCCCCCCGCGGGACGATGCACCCACGACGCTGGGCGAGCATATCGCCATCGGCTGGAATGGCTCCATCGAGGCCAGCCGCGCGGTTGCCCTGTCGATGGGCCTGATTGAGAGCGCAAAGGAGGTCACCATCATCTCGGCGGGCGAGGAGGTCCACGGCGCGACCTGCGAAGACCTCGCGGCGACATTGGCCCTGCGCGGCGTCACCACCCGGATCGAACGCTTCGTGGTGCGCGGTTCCATTGGCGATCAATTGTTGGAGCAGGCGGAAAAGGCCAAGGCCGATATGCTGATCATGGGGGCCTATGGCGACAGCCACGAGCGCGAAACAGTCTTTGGAGGAAATACGCAGGCCGTGGTGGACAACGCGACCATGCCGGTCGTCTTGGTTCATTGATATCAAATTGCCGCACGTTATTGAAATAATGTTGCGTGTGCCAAATGAGTATAACACAACGTGCTTGCAGAGGGACGTTCTGACATCAACACTGACCCGATCAAAGCCGCGTTAAAAGCGGCAGATCAACAGAGCCGAAACATCGGTTCGCAACCTGGAGGAAAGTACATGACGATACTCAAGACCCTGACGCTCGGTGCCGTCGCACTCGGCATGGCGGTAACGGCGAATGTCGCGTCGGCTTTCGAGCCTGAGAAACCCATCGACTTCGTGATCATGGCCGGTAAAGGCGGCGGTGCCGACAAGATGGCTCGCCTGATGCAGTCCATCGTGGAAAAGGAAGGGCTGGCCTCCAAGCCACTCGTCCCGACCAATAAATCGGGCGGTTCGGGTGCCGAGGCGCTGCAATACATGAAGGGTGTCAGCGATCCCGATCACACCATCATGGTCACGCTCAACTCCTTCTACACCACCCCCCTGCGTCAGCCGGGCCTTAAGGTCGATAACATGGCCTTCGCCCCCATCGCACGCATGGCCGAGGACACTTTTGTTCTTTGGGTCCACAAGGATGAAGGTATTTCCGACTTCGATGGCTTCCTGAAGGCCGTCAAAGACCGTGGCAACAAATGGGTCATGGGTGGCACGGGTAAAAACTCCGAAGACAACATCATCACCGACCACCTGAACGAAGCCTATGGCCTCGATATCAAGTACATCCCGTATAAAGGCGGCGGTGCGGTGGCCAAGGATCTCGCGGGTAAGCAGATTCAGTCGTCGGTCAACAACCCGTCTGAGGCGCTGGGCTTCTATGAATCTGGCGACGTGGTGCCAATCGTGGCCTTCACGAACGAGCGCTTGCCGATGTTCCCCGATACGCCGACTCTCAACGAGGTCAGCGATAAGGACGATTTTGCCTACTTCATGCAGCGTTCCGTCGTCGGCGCGCCCGGCATGTCCGCCGAAGCGGCAGCGTATTACACGCAGCTGTTCCGTTCGGTCTACAAGAGCGATGATTGGCAGGAATACAAGTCCAAGAAATCCCTGATGGGTGAGTTCATGTCCCAGCTCGACCTCGCCGATTACTGGAGCACTCAGATCGAGAACCATAAGACGATCCTGAAAGCCTCCGGCGCGATTAAGTAACCTACAATACACCCGCCCCGGCCACGCGCCGGGGCCTCCTTCGGCGATATAGCGCGGTAAGAAGGCCCCGGATCACGTCCGGGGCGGGGTTTCCTAGTGTGATTAACGGGGCCAAATATGCGACGCGCAGAATTCGTCACCGCTTTTATTCTCGCTTTCCTATCGCTCTACCTGATGTGGAAGAGCGGGGAAGGCCCCTCTTGGGATACCGAATACGTCCATTGGTCGAATACGGGCGTCAATATCGACGGGTCGGGTCCGGGCAAGGGCTTCTTTCCCTTCTACCTCGCGCTGGGGATGTTGGTGTCCTGCGTCTGGATCATCGTCAACGCCATCCGCCGCACCTCGCCGCCCTCGCAATCCGATGAACCCTTCATGGATTCCTATGCCAAGAAGATGCTGCTGCTGGTCGGCGGCGGTCTAATTGGCTTTTTGATCTTGATCGACCTCATCAGCATGTATGCGGCCATCGCGGTCTTCATGCTCTACTACATGCTCATCTTGGGTCGTCACCCGCTGCTGCTGTCCCTCGTGACCAGCTTCGTGGTGCCGTTCTGGCTCTACCTGTTCTTCGACATCGTGATGACCAAGGTGCAGCCGAAGGGTCTGCGGGTCATCGAGACGGCGTTCTACAATCCGCTGGGCAATTTCTTCCGCGACCAATCCCTGCTCGTCATCGTGCTGTGCTTCGCGGTCAGCGGCGCAGCCCTCGCGTTCACCGCCCGCGCGGCGGCCCGGCAATAGGAGGCGACCGATGGAAATCTATTCCGCCCTGATGGACGGGCTGTGGATTGCGCTTCAGCCCCACAACCTCGCCCTCGCCGTGATCGGCGTCATCGTTGGCCTGTTCGTCGGCGCGCTGCCGGGTCTTGGCTCGGTGAACGGCGTGGCGATTTTGCTGCCCTTCACCTTCGTCATCAACGAGGCGACCAGCGACCCCGCCGCCCCGATGATCTTCCTCGCCGCGATCTATTACGGCGCGATGTATGGGGGGGCGATATCCTCGATCACGCTGGGCATACCGGGGGCATCGACGGCGGTGGCGACCACATTCGACGGGCGACCGATGGCGTTGCAGGGCAATGCCGACCGGGCGCTGGTCACCGCCGCCGTCGCCTCCTTCATCGGGGGTACGGTCGCGACGCTGTTCTTCACCGGCTTTGCCCCCGTCCTTTCCTCGGTTGCCCTCGATTTCGGCAACCCGGAGATTTTCGCCCTGATGCTGCTGGCCTTTGCCACCTTCGTGGGCTTGGGCGGGGATGACATTCCCAAGACGATGTTCTCGATCTTCTTCGGCCTGCTGCTCGCCACCATCGGTTTCGACACCATTTCGGGCGAGCCGCGCCTCATCTTCATGAACGAACGCGAGCAGACCGCTATTTTGGAGGCGGTGGGCGGCAATACCGATGCCGTCCCGTTCTTCGACTCGGTCGGCTGGTTCAGCCGGGGCATCCAGTTCCTCGTCCTCGCCATCGGCGTTTATGGCATTGGCGAGATGATCTGGACGATCAATGCCAGCCGCTACAAGGTCACGATGACCGAGACGACGATCAGCGCAGGCCGTATCTGGCGGGCTATCGTCGGCATGAAG
This sequence comes from uncultured Neomegalonema sp., assembly GCA_937974055.1. Classification (GTDB taxonomy): domain Bacteria; phylum Pseudomonadota; class Alphaproteobacteria; order Rhodobacterales; family Rhodobacteraceae; genus JAHDDY01. Next base: position 6,298 of record CALJIU010000129.1, read on the forward strand.
GATTGCTGGAAGGGCACGACCATCGGCTCTTTCTTGGGTTTCTTCGTCGGCATCCTGCCCGCCGCCGGCGCGACCCCCGGTTCGCTGATGTCCTATGGTGTCGCGAAGATGACGTCGCGCGACCCCAAAAGCTATGGCCAAGGCAACCCCGACGGCGTGGCTGCGCCTGAGGCGGCGAATAACTCCGCCTCGACCGGGGCGATGCTGCCGATGATGACGCTGGGCATCCCCGGTTCGCCCACCACCGCCGTGCTGCTGGCGGGGATGGTGATCTGGGGGCTGGAACCCGGCCCGCGTCTTTTCGAGGATCGGCCCGAATTCGTCTGGCCCCTGATCGGCTCGTTCTACATCTCCAACATCGTCGCCGTCTTGGTGAACCTCGCCTTCATTCCGCTGTTCCTGTGGGTGCTGCGGATGCCTTTCACGATCCTCGCGCCGGTGATCTTCACCCTGTCGATCATCGGCACCTATGCCGCCTACGACAACATGTATGATGTCTGGCTGATGGTGCTGTTCGGCTTCGGAGCCTACCTTCTGCGCATCCTCGACTACCCCCTCGCGCCCGCCGTGCTAGCTGTGGTACTGGGCGCGACGGCGGAGGAGAAGATGCGTCAATCGCTCCTGCTCTCCGACGGGGATTTCGCGATTTTCTACAGCCCGTTCTACGACCGTGACGGCACGGGCCAAGAATGGTGGATCGCCCCTGTGACCACGTGGATAGCGGTGATCCTGATCGCCCTACCCATCATCCTTTGGGCCGTGCGCAAGATGCGTGGCGGCTCGCCAGCAACGACGGAAACGACATGAAAATCTGCATCTACGGCGCGGGCGCCATCGGGGGGTATCTGGCCCATGCACTGGCTCAGGCCGAGGGGGTCGAGCTGTCGATCATCGCGCGCGGGCCGCATCTGGAGGCGATCAACGCCAATGGCCTGACGCTGATCAAGGACGGCGAATCCAAGACCGTCAAGGTCAACGGCACCTCCAACGCCGCCGATCTTGGCCCGCAAGACGCGGTGTTCAACAGCCTCAAGGCGCATCAGGCATGGGGTTCGGCGGATGCGCTGAAACCGTTGCTTGGTCCCGATACGATGGTCGTTACCTGCCAGAACGGCGTGCCGTGGTGGTATTTCCACGGTATCGGCGGCGAATACGAGGGCCGCACCCTCGACGCCGTGGACCGGGGCGACCGCCAGTGGAACGCCATCGGGCCGGAGCGCGCCATCGGCTGCTCGGTCTACCCCGCGACCGAGATCGCTGAACCGGGCGTCATCAAGCATATCTACGGCGATAAATTCGCGCTGGGCGAACCGAACGGCGAGACGACCGAGCGCATCCAGAAGCTCTCCGCGCTGATGGAGGAGGGCGGCCTGCGTGCGCCGGTGCTGGACGATATCCGCTCTGAATTGTGGCTGAAGCTGTGGGGCAATCTTTGTTTCAATCCCATTTCGGCCCTGACCCGCGCCACCCTCGACGTGGTCGCCACCGATCCCGGCAGCCGTGCGTTGGCGAAGTCCATGATGCTCGAAGGGCAGCAGATCGCGGAGAAGCTTGGTTCCTCCTTCCGCGTCGATGTCGAACGCCGCATCAATGGCGCGGCCAAGGTTGGGGCGCATCGCACGTCGATGTTGCAGGACTTGGAGGCGGGCAAGCCGATGGAAATCGACGCGCTCGTGACGGCGGTGCAGGAGATGGGGCGCATCGTCGAGGTGCCGACACC
>CALJIU010000130.1 GCA_937974055.1 uncultured Neomegalonema sp.
CCGCCATCGGTATAACTCCAACAGCAGACGCACCAAATCGCCCCCCGCCCAGCGGCGGTGGCCCTAAATCTCGTCCTGAAACCTGCCCCCTCACGGAGGCGCTTTCATCCCCGCCAGTGCCATCAGTGCCAATTCATGCACCTCCGCCAGCAGCAGATCGATGGGCCGCTTGCCCCGTTTCACATGACCCGGCGGCCTACCCGGACGCATCACGCGAAGCGGCCTCGCCATCCCGGCCTGCTTCCGCGCCAACCGCTTCGCCTGCCCCGGAATATCGTTCATCGCTGCAACCAACGCCTCGACCCGGCGGCGCAAAGCGGCAGCCGATACCGGATCATCTGGCAAAATCTCCACACGCCCCGGAGGCGTGACATCTAGATCATCGAATCCCCGCACATTCGGCCCAAATCCCGGCGCAGTCTTACGCTTCGGCGGTCCAACCTCCCGGCGCGGATCGATGACCACGAAGACAGGTTTTCGCCCGCCCGACCCCTTCGGAATACCACCCGATGGGGGCGCTCGCTTTGCACGCGGTTCCACCACGATATCCTTCGCCGCAATCGCAATCAGTCGCCGTAGCGTCGATTCCGCCGGACGCAGCAGCGCCAGAATCGCCAGATGCATATGCCGCAGCAGGATCTCGCTATCCCCAAGCATCGCCAGAATCTGCGCCACCGTGGGCAGCAAATCTTCGCGATTGATCTCGATGCAGCGGGTCCAACTCATATGCGATGCGCGTCCTCGTTCAAAACAAAACATGAACAAACGACATGATAATTCCCCAAATGTCAAGCGCGCGCTGCACCCCAAATCCGGCGCAGCGACAATTTTCCGAGCGAATGCTGACCCTGACGATCCGAGTCGGAGGTGGGGACCGGGCTGGGTAACCCGATCCCCGAAGAAGCACGCCCGCTATGCGGTTGGCTGGGTGTGATTGCGAACGTGCTATTCACGGACAGCAATACCGCCGTGAACACCTCTTTCACGTGTGGGCGCATGTATTCCGTCGCTACAATTCCGATGGCCCTGATTTTTCCGGCATAAGCCCCGCGATTCCATCGCTTTTAACCATTGCGCCCCTACCGTCGCGCGATGAACTCATGCCGTATCATAGGGGCGTTGCTGCTCGCCTGTTTTTGCTGGGTGGGGTCCGCCGTTGCCGGTGAGGCAGGACGCGAGACCCTGCGCAATGGCGCGGTGCTGTCGTGGCAGGTCGAGGATGCCGGCGATCCGCGTTTGGGGCTGGCCGTACCTGCCTTCGCACAATGGGGTTCGCAGGGCTTTGCCGACCCGGTTACGATCCGCATGAGTGCCACGACACTGGCCTTCATCGATGCGTGGCAGCTTTCCTTCTACCGCATCGGGGATGCCCGGTTCGAGCGTCCGTTGCGCCGGTTCCGGGGCACCGCCCTCACCCTGCACGATCCCTTGTCATGGGATGGGAACGTTGAGACCGGCGCACCGCTTCGCCCCGGCGAAACCGTGCTTGCCGTGCTGGAAACACGCGATACGGCGGGCAATATCGACCGCGCTGATCCGCAAGAGATGATGGTCGCGCGCTATATCATGAAGCGGGAGCGCCGCCGCATTCGTGACGTCGATGCCCGGCGCAAGGCGGATGTCGTTCGCGGTTCGGCCATCGCTTCGCGTGCCATGCCGAGCACGGGGCGCGCGGTATCTCTGCGCATCGACGGCTGGCCGGAAGACGACCCGCCGCTTCTATCCGGTATTCCGCTGCACCGTGACGGGTCATCATGGACGCTGCGCCAGACGGTGCCGGGCGGTGCCTACGATCTCGTCGTTCAGGTCGCCCGCCCGATCATCGGCGGCACTCGCGCCATCCCCGTCGGCATTGCCCGCCTTCTCGTTCCGACTGGCGCGCCCCTGATGGCGCGTGTCAAGGGAACCGGCGCGCTCGACCGCGAAGACCGGCAGGGTATGGTCCCCGAAGGCTTGCGTGATGACGGGGCCATCGACGGTGATGCTGCGACCCGCCTCGTTCTGCTCGACCGACAGGTGGGCGAGGATCGTCTGGCCTTTGCGTCGATGGACCCGGTCGGCACCGTTGATCTGGCCAAGAATCGCCGCAAACGTCGCTTCCTCGTCGTTCCCGCCGATTCATCGGTGGCTCAATGGGCGGGGCAGGGCGCGTCATCATCGACCCTGCGTCCCACGGCAGAGGCACGCACGCGGACCATCTCGGTCGTCTTCGATAGCCCCATCGGCAGCGAGCTGATCCTGCCCCACACCGATATCGTCTGGGGTAGCCTGCGCATCCAGCCGCAAGGCGATGCGTCGCCCCTGTCGCCGGTGCGCGATTTCTTCGCGAACCCGGCCCAGGGCCGTATTCTTCTGACGGAAAGCGCGATCAATGATTTTGGCGGGGAACAAGTCGAAGGTTTGCGCGTTGAATATTCAGTTAATACTTTTGCGCCGCGATTGCAGAATGAAGGCAGAATTACCGACAACGGAAAGTCGTCTCACATAACATGGGATGCCAACGCGACGCGCAAATACAGTGAGGCAAAGAATGGCACTAAAGAAAAGGGGTTTATCAGCAAGGTTCTGAGTTGGTTTTCGGGGTCGGATTAATAAAAAATTAACCTTTTTCCTCTGCCGAAGGTTGTATTTCCAATCACTTGATATCGACTTTATTAGCGCCTTCAATAACCCTTTGCGGATGGTCACATTCTTGCTAACGGTGTACGCGTTTAGAGTAAAATCTTCCAATCTATTCAGGAGAAAAGGCCGATGGTCTCTTTCAAGATGAAGCACGGCGCAGCGGTTGCTGTGCTGCTTGCGACAACGGCGGTGACTGGGGTTGCTGTTGCGCAAACCAATCTCAGCAACACCGTGATCCAGTCAACCGGCACCGGAACCATCGCGACCCCCGGCGCTGTGGATCGTGCAATCGTGCAGCCCCTGCAAAACGCGACGATCCAGTCGTCGGGTACGGGCGTCATTGCAACACCGGGCGCAATCGAGCGCCGTGTCGTTCGGGCACCTACTCAGATCGTCACCGGCGGTTATGCCGATGTGACGGAATGTTACATTGAGGGCGAATCGCCCATCGAAGACCGTGATCGTCTTCCCGCCTGCCCCGCCGAAATCGCGGAACTGGGTGAAATCCAGTATGTGAACGAGCCGATCCAGCAGTCTGTCGTTGAGCAGCCCGTGATTCAGCAGCAAACCGTTCAGGTTCAAAGCGTCGAGCCGGTTCAGCTCGATTTGGCCAGCGTTACCCGTGGTACGCCCTGTGGTCCGGGCACCGGCACAAGCTGCGCAAGCACCGCTGCCGACCTGCAGAACGTGCGCCCGTATTTCAATACGTCTACGCCTACGCCCGCCACTCCGGCTCCGCAGATCGTGGCCGCTTCGCCACCCCCGCCTCCTCCTCCGCCCCCACCACCCCCACCACCTCCGCCTCCTCCACCACCGCCACCCGTGGCAGTGACGCCCATTCCAGCGGCTGGTTTCGGTGGCATCGGTGTTCCCGGTATCGTTGCGGCGGGGATCGGTGCGCTGGCAATCGGCGGTATCATCTACGCGATTTCGGATGAGGACGACGACAACAACGCCTCGAACAACACGCGCAACAACAACTAGCGCGACTTTCACCGTATCTGATCTGTAGACATGGCCCGGCGATTGATGAAAATCGCCGGGCCATGCTGTTTTCGGCGACAATCGTTCCTAGATATTGCATGTGACAAACCGTCTTACTTGTCCGGTTGCCGGAGGAAGGTTCGCAGATGAATGCTCGACTGGTTCGTACCCTCGCTTTCGTCGCCCTCATGGGCATCGTCTTCGCCGCGTCCTGCGCGACGTTCGTGCGCGCCGATACCGGGGCACCTGTCACGATGGAAACGGCCCCATGAGCGATTCCGGCGACCCGCAGGACTACACGCCCAAATCCGCAACACGTTTCGGTGGTCCCGGTCATCAAACGACGCCACCCGCCATGCTGAACAGCGCGACACGCCTCGATAGCCGGGGGCAGCGCAGCGCGCGTTTCCGCAAGCGTAGCTGGATGATCCTGATTGCCGCCGCCCCGTTGCTCTTTGCGGCCATTCGCAGCCTGTCGGGCGGCGATGCCATCGGCATGGGCACCAATATCGGTCTTTTCGCGCTCTACGCCTTCTCGGTCTTCCTGATCCGTCAGGGGGGCGAGGCCGAGGACGCTTACCTCGACCGCACCTATGCCTCGCCCCCGGCTTTGCCGCGTAAACTGCTGGGTTCACTTGGTCTTGGTGTCGCCACCGCCCTGACCGGCCTGTTCGGATGGGATATCGGCATCGTCCAGTCCATCGGCCTTGGCGTGCTTGCCGCCGGAGCCTCCGTCGCGACCTTCGGTTTCGACCCGATGAAGGCCAAAGGCGAGATTTCGCTATCTGGCGTCACGCCGCAGATGGTCGAGGATGCGATCGACGAGGCGGAGGAACGGTTGGAGGGTATCGACCGCGCCGCCGCCGATATCGCCGACCGCCCCCTGCGCGACCGCCTTGGCAAGATTACCGCACGGGGGCGCGATATCCTCCGCCGGATCGAGGAAGACCCCTCAGACTTGCGCCGGGCGCGCAAATTTCTGAAAGTCTATCTCGACGGGGCATTGGAGGCGACGCGCAAATACGCCCGCAGCCAGCACGACCTCGGCGATAGCGACATGTATCTGAAATTCCGCAGCTTGCTTGATGACATGCAGCAGACATTCGACCAGCAACACGAAAAGCTGCTGACCAACGACCGCATCGACCTCGATGTGGAAATCGACGTTTTGGCTGAACGGCTGGAACGTGAAACCGTGCTGCGCTGATCGTTGCGCTTAACCATGTTTCACGCGATACTTGGCGTGGGATGTGATCCACTTTAAGACAGTAATGCGCCGCGTGCATAGCGTCGGTCGTACAAAGATTAAGACAGGGAACCATCATGGCCGTTGAACAGACCGAACAACTCCGCCAGAAGACCGCGCTGGCCGTCCGCGAGGCTGACGAGATCATTCAGATGACCCCACCCCCGCCCGCGCAGGAGCTTATCACGATCCAAAGCGCCAACCCCGATCAGGTCGCCGCGATCCGCCACCGCATGTCGGAAATCGACCTGTCGAACACCCAGACGATCATCAAATTCGGCTCCAAGGCGCAGGAAGACCTGACCGCCATTTCCGACGAAATGCTCGACGGCGTGCGCAACAAGGATGTGGGACCGGCGGGCAGTTCTCTGCGCAAGATGGTCACCACCATTCGCGGCTTCGACGTCACCGAACTCGCCCCCGGCAAGGAAGCCGGTTTCTTTGCCAAGATTTGGGCATGGATCATGGGCAAGTCCGCCTCCACCGCCGATTTCGTGGCGCAATACGAGGAAGTGCGCGGGCAGATCGACAGTATCCAAGACGAACTGCTGACGCATGAGACGAAATTGCTCAAGGATATCAAATTCCTCGACAAACTCTATGACAGCTCCCTCGATTTCTACGATCAACTTGCCCTCTACATCGCGGCGGGTGAGGCGAAGCTCGACGAACTCGATACGACCGAGATTCCGGCCAAGGAAGCCTATGTACAGGCCGCCTCCGAAAACGAGGGTGTGCTGCGGGCGCAGGAATTGCGCGACCTGCGCGCGGCCCGCGACGACCTCGAACGCCGGGTCTACGATCTGAAACTGACCCGTCAGGTGACGATGCAATCGCTCCCCTCGATCCGGTTGGTGCAGGAGAACGACAAATCCCTCGTCAACAAGATCAACTCGACCCTCGTGAACACCATCCCCCTGTGGCAGACGCAGCTCGCGCAGGCCGTCACGATCCAGCGGTCGCGTGACGCCGCCGGTACGGTCAAGGATGCGACCGATCTGACGAACGAATTGCTGACCAAGAACGCCGATAACCTCCAAATGGCAAACCGCGAAGTGCGCGAGCAGATGGAGCGTGGTGTCTTCGATATCGACGCGGTCAAGCAGGCCAACCAACGCCTGATCGACACCATCAACGAAAGCCTCGCCATCGCCGACGAGGGCAAGAAGAAACGCGCCGAAGCCGAATCCGAGCTGATCACGATGGAAGAGGAACTCAAGAAAACCCTTTCCTCCGCCAAAGCCCGTAAAGACGGCACTGGCGATAATGTCGGGACATCGGCGGGGTGAGATACGCGCGCGCAGCAGTAACGGGCGCTCTGGCCCTGTTGACCTTGTCGATCACTGGTTGCGGCAGGTCCGCGACTGATCTTGGGCCGCAGCAGCCGCGCGCAACCTCGGTCGGTGTCTTGCCGCCGACCGATATCGTGTCCCGCCGGGACAGGGTGCCGTTGCCGTTCTACGCCGCAAAGCCCCGCCCGGAGACGCCGTATTCCAACGTCGATGTGCTGCGCAACTTCATGTCCATCGCCCTGCGTGCCGAGGCCGCCGACGATTTTGCCCCCGATGGCAGCATCGCGATTTCCAAATGGCAGGGACCGGTCCGCTATCGCCTCGCCGGGGCGCAACCGCGCGACAAGGTACAGATCGCCGCGCTGTCGCAACACCTCTCCGACCTCACCGGCCTCGATATCCGCGAGGCTTATGACGTCGAGCGGTACAATATGGATATCCGCTTCGTTCCCCGCGAATTTCGTGGGGCGGAGATGCGCGAACTGCTTGCGACCAACTGGCTTGGTCCCCGCGTGGCTCGCCTTGCCGAAGGCTGGCGCGATTACGAATCCGACCGCTGCTTCACCCTCACCACCCGCGATCCGGGGACGGGCGTGACCGGCACGGCGCATATCTTCATCAAGGACGAACTGTCCCCGATCTGGCGGGAAACCTGCATCATCGAGGAGATGGCGCAGAGTCTGGGCCTGTTGAACGACGATCCCCGCGCCTCGCCCTCGATTTTCAACGACGATGGCGTGTATCAATCCTTGACCAGTCAGGACGAGTTGCTGCTGCGCATCCTCTACGACCCCCGCATTGAATCGGGCATGACCAGACGCAATGTCTTGCCGCTGGCGGAACAGGTGATTGCGGATCTGCGCCCCGCAGGCAGGCGTTGATGCGGGCCGCTCTGCTCGCCGCTGCCCTTGGCTTGCTGAGTGCCTGCGCCCCCCCGTCGTCCGGGCCTGAACTTGCCGCTCTCTACGGCGATTTCGAGTATTACTACCGCGCCGATTCCCGCTTTCGCACCGATTACGACCCCCCCGATGCCCCCATCGACCTCGCCAAGCTGGAGCAAAGTTTCCTGAAACTCGCCTTCAACAGCGAGGCGCAGCAACTGAACGACCGTACCATCGTGCAGGCCGAGGAAGTCCAACTGCTGCGCTGGCCCGGTCCCGACGTCACCTACGCCCTGATCGGTGGCTCCCCTGCGGATGACGCCCGGATGCTGGCGCTGGGCACCCGCATCGGCGACGTGATCGGGCTGCCGGTGCAGCCGGTAGACAATGTCCAAGATGCCGATATCCGCGTCTTCGTCCTCGATGGCCCGACCCGGCGGGAGTTTGGCAAGAAATCTGCCGAAGGCTTCGATCTGTCGATAGCGGCCTTTATCGGCGCATGGGTGCTGCGCCCCGAATTTCCGTGCATCGGCGTCATCAATACCAACCCCGAAGACGACAGCCTCGCGGTCGGTGCGATCTTCATCAAAGACGAATTGCAGGGCGATTTCCGCCGCGCTTGCTTCACCGAAGAATTCACGCAGGTCTTCGGCCTCATCAACGATGACCCCGATGTTCGCCCCTCGATCTTCAATGACGATCAGGAGTTCATTGAATTGACCCGCCACGATGAATATCTGCTCAAGATGCTCTACGACCCCCGCCTCTCGCCCGGCATGACCGAGGCCGAGGCCCGCCCCCTGCTGGGGCAGATCGTGCGGGATGTGGTAGGGCAGAGCGAGACGGCAGTATATTAGGAGAGCCAGATGAGCCTTTGGGACCGCCTAACCGGCGAATTTATCGACATTATCGACTGGACGACCGATGATGGCGATACAATGGTCTGGCGCTTCGAGCGCTATGGCAACGAAATCAAGCACGGTGCCAAGCTGACCGTACGCGAGGGGCAGGCCGCCGTTTTCGTCAACGAGGGGCAGGTCGCCGACGTCTTCCCCCCCGGCCTCTACCAGTTGGAAACGAACAACCTGCCGATCCTGTCGACGTTGCAGAATTGGGATCACGGGTTCCAATCGCCCTTCAAGGCCGAAATCTATTTCGTTAGCCTCAAGCAGTTCACCGACCTGAAATGGGGTACCAAGAACCCGGTCATGCTGCGCGACCCGGATTTCGGCCCGACCCGCCTGCGTGCCTTTGGCACCTATGCCATGCGGGTAGCCGATCCCAAGGTTTTCCTGCGTGAGATCGTCGGCACCGACGGCGAATTCACCACCGGCGAGATTCAGAGCCAATTGCGCAATATCATCGTGTCGCGCTTCTCGAACGCCATCGCGTCCTCGCATATTCCCGTGCTCGATCTGGCCGCTAATTATGATGACTTAGGCAAATTCGCGGGCGTGAAGATTGGCGAGGAACTGGCGGAATACGGCCTGATGCTCACCAAGCTGTTGGTCGAAAACGTCTCGCTGCCCCCCGAAGTGGAAAAGGCCATGGACCGCCGCACTCAGATGGGTGTGATCGGTGATCTGCACAAATACACGCAGTTTCAGGCCGCTGAATCCATGCGCGCCGCCGCCGAGAATCCGGGCGAGGGGGGCGGCGCTGCCTCCGCTGGTATCGGGGCCGGAATCGGCATGGCGATGGGCGGCATGATGGGCAACGCGATGGGCGGCACGGCCTATGCCGATGCGCCGCAGGGTGGCATGGCTCCGCCCCCGCTGCCGCCGCAGGGCAAGCAATGGCATGTTGCCATCGATGGCGCATCCAGCGGCCCTTATGATCAGGGCGCGCTCGCGGGGTTGGCCCGCGATGGTCGCTTGACCAAGGACAGCCTCGTCTGGTCTGCCGGTATGGAAGCATGGGAACGCGCGGGCGTCGTCGCCGACCTGTCCAGCGTCTTCGCCGCGACCCCGCCCCCCCTGCCGCCGCAGGGCTGATACACTCTTCCCACGCGAAACCGACCGTGGCCGTCTTACCCAAAGCGACGGCCACGGAACAAACTCCTCCGAACACGCTTGAAATGTCACAGGGTATGCGACAGGGTGCGCGCGTTTTGTACGCTGATAGTACGGAGGCTTCCCAAATGTCCCCATCCCCCGAAGCGGGCGGCCACCCCGGCTGGAAACGTGTTCTCCTGAAAATTTCGGGCGAGGCGCTGATGGGCGATCAGGGCTATGGCGTCCACCCCCCCACCGTCCAGCGCATCGCCGCCGAGATCGTCGCGGTCCAGAAGGGCGGCACCGAGATATGCCTCGTCATCGGGGGCGGTAATATCTTTCGCGGGTTGTCCGCCGCCGCGTCGGGTATGGAACGCGCTTCCGCCGATTATGTCGGGATGCTGGCGACCGTGATGAACGCGCTGGCCATGCAAAGCGCGCTGGAGGCTCTGGGGGCCGAAACCCGCGTCATGTCGGCGATCCCGATGCAGGCGGTCTGCGAGCCGTATATCCGCCGCAAGGGAATGCGCCACCTCGAAGAAGGCCGCATCGCGATCTTCGCTGCCGGAACGGGCAACCCCTTCTTCACCACCGACACCGCCGCCGCCCTGCGCGCTGTCGAGATGAATTGCGACGCGCTGCTCAAGGGAACGCAGGTTGACGGCGTCTACGATTCCGACCCGCGCACGAACCCCGATGCCAAGCGGTTCGATACCGTCAGCTACACCCGCGTCCTTGCCGAGAACCTCAACGTTATGGACGCCACCGCCATCGCCCTTGCCCGCGACAACGGCTTGCCGGTCGCTGTGTTCGACCTGCACCAAGTCGGCGGCTTCGCCTCGGTCTTGTCGGGTGAGGGAAAATCGACCATTGTACGTGAAGACTGATTTTCAGGGACGACCCGCATGAGCGACGATACCGATATTGACCTAGACGACATCACCCGCCGTATGGAGGGTGCGCTTACCTCGCTGCGCGGCGAGTTCAGCACCCTGCGCACGGGCCGCGCCAGCGCCTCGATGCTCGACCCTGTGATGGTCGATGCCTATGGCGCGATGACCCCGCTCAATCAGGTCGGAACCGTCAACGTGCCAGAGCCACGCATGGTCACGCTGTCCGTTTGGGACAAGGGGCTGATGAAATCGGTCGAAAAAGCCCTGCGCGATTCTGGCCTCGGCATTAATCCACAGATCGACGGCACGCTCGTCCGCCTGCCGATCCCTGAGCTGAACGAGGAACGCCGCGCCGAATTGGCCAAGGTCGCCGCAAAATACGCCGAATCTGCCCGCGTTGCCGTTCGTAACGTCCGCCGTGACGGTATGGATCAGGTCAAAAAAGCCAAGAACGCGAACGATATTTCGGAAGATGACCAAAAACTTTACTCGGACGAAATACAAGAAATGACGGATGGCGCGATCAACAAGATCGACGATGCGCTGGCCGCGAAGGAAAAAGAGATCATGCAGGTCTAGGCTCTTCGTTTTGGAAGTGGTCCGCCGGGCCGGAACAGAAAGTTTCTCGATGCTCAGATTCAAGCCCGGTCGCAAAGCCGCCACCACCGAAGTACCGCCGAACCGCGCCGAACCGCGCGCCTTGCCCGAACACGTGGCCATCATCATGGATGGGAACGGACGTTGGGCGACCAGGCGCGGCCTGCCCCGTATCGCGGGCCATAAACGCGGTATCAATTCCGTCCGCAAGATCACCCGCCACGCGAAAGAGCGGGGTGTCAAGTATCTGACCCTGTTCGCTTTTTCGACCGAGAACTGGCTGCGTCCCAAGGACGAGGTGCACGGTCTTTTCGACCTGTTCCGCTATTACATGCGCCGCGAATGCCGCACTTTGGCCCGTGAAGGCGTGCGCATTCGCTTCATCGGTGATCCATCTGAGATGCCCGAAGACATCCAATCCATGATGGTCGAGGCGCAGGACATGACCGCGTCGGGCGATGCCATGACCCTGATCGTCGCGTTGAACTATGGCTCACGCGCCGAGATCGTCGCCGCCACCCAGCGCCTCGCCGCCCGCGCCGCCGCCGGAGAGATCACACCCGAATCCATCGACGACGCGGCCATCTCCGCCGAGATGAACACCGCCGATTTCCCGGACCCCGACCTCATTGTCCGCACCAGTGGCGAACAGCGCCTTTCGAACTTCCTGCTGTGGCAGGCCGCATATTCGGAATTCCTGTTCGTGGATCGTCACTGGCCCGATTTCGACGAGGAATCCTTCGACGAGTGCCTGACGCTCTACCGCGACCGTGACCGCCGCTTCGGTGGCCTCAGAAAATCGGGCTAACCTTTGCGTTTCGGGTCAGACCTCCGCCAGCGGGTGATTTCCGGCTTTGTATTGGCCACGACGGCGGCGATTGCCGTTGCGATTGGTGGATGGGTCAATGCCTTGTTCGTCGCGCTCGGCACCGGCGTCATGGCGTGGGAACTGACCCGGATGACGCGCGGGGTTCTTGGCTTTCGGTTGCGGGGTGCCGTTCTCGCCTTCATCACCGGCGCATTGCCGCCCATCGTCGTGGAGGCGGCGGGCATCTTGCCTGCCCTCGGTGTCGCATTGGTGTCATCGGTCATCACCGGCTTTTTCCTCGCCCGCAAGACACCCCGGCCCGATCTGCTGGCCCTTGGCATCTTGCTGCTGGCCTGCGCGGGGGCATTCTTCGTCTGGCTGCGCGATCTGCCCGATAACGGTCTCATCATTGCCGTTTGGCTCGCTTTGATCGTCGCCGCCGCCGATATGGGTGGCTATTTCGCGGGCCGTGCCATTGGCGGCCCAAAGCTCGCCCCCGTCCTCAGCCCGAACAAGACATGGGCGGGGGCCATCGGCGGCATCGTCTTCGCGATGGTCGTGTCCATCATCTTCGCCATCGTCGTGGGGGATAGCGCCGTGATCCTCGCCATTATCGCCGCCCTGACGGCGGTGGTGTCACAGGCGGGTGACCTGATCGAATCCGCCACGAAGCGCCGTTTTGGCGTCAAGGATTCCAGCGCCTTGATCCCCGGCCACGGCGGCGTCCTCGACCGTTTCGATGCATTGGCGGGGGCGTCATTGTTCGTGGGTTTTGCCCTCTGGCTGTTCCCGGTCTTGATCGCCCAATGGTAGACCGTCGCAGCGTTTCCATCTTTGGCTCGACCGGCTCCATCGGGCGCAGCACCCTTGACGTGATCGCCTCGCATGGGGGGCGTGATGCCTATGATGTGCGGGTGGTTGCGGGCGGCGCGAATGCCACGCTGCTGGCCGAGCAGGCCCGTGCCGTCGATGCGGATATGGCCGTTATACAAGACGAGTCGAAACTCCCCGATTTACGCGCCGCCCTCGCCGGAACCGATATCGACACCGCCGCCGGAGATGCCGCCCTTGTCGATGCCGCCAGCCAGCGCGTCGATCTCTGCGTTTCCGCCATTGCCGGTGCCGCCGGTCTGTACCCCACCCTCGCCGCCATTCGCGCCGGGTCGCATATCGCTTTGGCGAACAAGGAATCGATGGTCTGCGCCGGTGACCTCGTTCGCAGCGAAGCCGCCCGCATGGGTGTGCGCATCCTGCCCGTCGATTCCGAGCACAATGCCATCTTTCAGGTGCTGGAAGCCCACCACGCCGCCGCCATCGAGCGGATCATCCTCACCGCGTCGGGGGGACCGTTCCGCGACTATACCCTCGAACAAATGCGCGCGGTCACGCCCGAAGAGGCCATCGCCCATCCGAATTGGTCGATGGGCGTGGCCATCTCGCTCGACAGTGCGACGATGTTCAACAAAGGGCTGGAATTGATCGAGGCGGACCAATTGTTCCCCGTCGCCCATGACCACATCGAAATCCTCGTTCATCCGCAATCCATCATCCATTCGATGGTCGGATACGCCGATGGATCGATCCTCGCGCAGCTTGGCACGCCCGACATGCGCACCCCCATCGCCTACGCCCTCGGCTGGCCTGCCCGCGTGACTGCGCCGGTCGAGCGGTTGGATTTCGCGTCCCTCGCCCGCATCGATTTCGAGGCCCCGGACGAAACCCGCTTCCCCGCCCTGCGCATCGCGCGTGAGGCGCTGCAGGCGGGTGGCCTCGCCCCGTGTGCCATGAATGCAGCCAAAGAGATCGCGGCGGAGGCATTTCTCAATCGTGACATTACCTTTCTTGAAATAGCCTCTGTCGTAGAACACGTATTGGAGGGCTTCGCGAATGGGGCCGCCGCCGCGTCGCTCGACGAGGTTGTCGCCGCCGATAGCGAGGCGCGACGACTGGCTGGGCTAGCCGTGCAAACCCGCGCGGTGTGAGGAAAGAGGACTGCTAAAACATGGGCTTCATCGAACAGATTCCGTTCATCGGACCTGCCGCCTATTACGTGCTGCCGTTCATCCTTGTACTCAGCATCGTGGTGGCGGTGCACGAATACGGCCATTACATCGTCGCCAAATGGTGTGGGGTTCACTCGGATGTTTTCTCTCTCGGCTTCGGCCCCGAACTGTTTGGATGGGACGATTCCAAGGGGACGCGCTGGAAAGTCTGCCTGATCCCCCTCGGCGGCTACGTGAAGTTTCGCGGCGATGCCGATGCCGCCAGCGCCCGTGCCGATGACGATGCCATCGAGACGATGACGGAGGAGGAACTGGCGCACAGCTTTCCCCGTGCATCGCTATGGCGGCGGGCGTTGATCGTGGCGGCGGGGCCGGTGTTCAACTTTGTGCTGGCCGTCCTGATTTTCGCCGGTGTCGCGATGGTGTCGGGGGCGTATACCGACCGACCCATCATTGATAGCGTGGTCGAAGGGTCGCTTTCCGAACGCGCTGGATTTGAACAAGGTGATCGCGTGGTATCCATCGATGGTGCCCCAATCGATTCCTTCGCGCGCTTCGCTGAGACGGTCACCGCTGACGTTGGCGCAACATACGATATCGGGATCGACCGCGATGGTCGGAAACTGACCCTGCCATTCTCCTACGATTTCCCGATTCGTGTCGCCAAGGTCACCGAGGATGGTGCTGCGCTTGACGCGGGGATTCGCGCAGGCGATGGCATCGTTTCGCTCGATGACCAGCAACTCGCCAATTTCGGTGAATTGGTGCAGACGCTCTCGGCGTCGGAGGGGCAGCCCGTAACCGTCGGCGTGATCCGCGACGGCGAGCCGCTGTCTTTCGAGCTGACGCCACGGCCAAACGAAGACCCCGAAGTCGCGTCGAAATGGCTGATTGGAATTCAGGGCGGCGGTTCGGTCGGCCTTTCGACGGGTATCGAAAAAATGGGTCTGGCCGAGGCGCTTGCCCACGGCACGACGGGCATGACAAACGTGCTTGGCAACTCGATGTCTTTCATCGCCGATATCTTTCGCGGCAAGGGCGATTCTGCCGATTTGGGTGGTCCGATTCGTATCGCTGAGGTATCCGGTGAGGCCGCCGATGATGGTTTCGCGTCTCTGATGCGCCTGACCGCAATCCTTTCCGCATCCATTGGATTGATAAATCTATTCCCAATCCCGGTTCTCGATGGGGGTCATTTACTCTTTTATGCGATAGAAGCAGTACGGGGCCGCCCCATGAGCGAACGGATGCAAGAAGTTGGCTTGACCATCGGGCTTGCGATGGTTGTGATGCTCATGGTTTACGCCACGTATAACGATGTTATGCGATTGTGATATCGAAACGAGACGATATGCTGCGTGCATCGTAAGACAATTATTGTGACTTGTCGGCATATGCGCCGCTGGAGGACTGGAATGCGGAAGATACTGGGATCGTCGGCTCTGATCGGGCTGATGGCGGTTGGCACGGGGGTGTTGCCCGGCTCGCTCGCCGCGCAGACCTTCGGCACCCTTGCGCCGCAGCCTGTTACCTCCGGCTTCGGTGTCCCCGTCGCCACACAGCCCGTGACGAATGACGCTGCCACCGTGCTGTTCGGCAGTCCGAGCGTCGGCACCGTTGCCGCGCCCACCATCGTCCAACCCGGTGGAATCAGCCAGATCGTCGTCGAGGGAAATCAGCGTATCGAGCCTGCGACGGTTCAATCCTACATGACCATCATGCCCGGTCAGGCGGCCAGCCCGGACGATATCAACGACAGCGTTCGCGCCCTGTTTGCGACCGGCTTGTTCCGTGACGTGCGAATCGTTCCGCGTGGCAATGTTCTGGTCGTGACGGTCGATGAAAACCCGGTCATCAATCAGATTTCCATCGAAGGCAACGACCGCATCGAGGACGAACCGCTGCGCGCATTGCTGACCAGCCGCGAGCGCCGCGTCTATACCCGCGCGAAGGCCGAGGCCGATGCCGATGTGTTGCTGGAACAGTATCGCCGAGCGGGCCGCTACGCCGCCTCCGTCGAGCCGGTCATCATCGAATTGCCCCAGAATCGCGTCGATCTGGTATTCGAGGTTGAAGAGGGCGCGCTGACGGGTGTTGAAAGCCTGCGCTTTATCGGTAATTCCAAATTCTCCGACCGCCGCCTGCGCCGCGTCGTGTCGACGGATGAATCGTCGCTGCTAAACTTCCTGTCCAGCACCGATACTTACGATCCCGACCGCCTCGAACTCGACAAGCAATTGCTGCGTCGCTTCTATCTCTCGAACGGTTACGCGGATTTCGAGATTTTGTCGGCGGTGGCCGAATTGTCGCCCGACCGCACCGGCTTTTTCCTGACCTTCACCGTGGATGAGGGTGAAGAATACGATTTTGGGGTCATCGACATCGTTTCCAATGCCGAAGGCGTGGATGTAGAGGAACTGCGCTCGCTGATCGTCGTTCGCGAAGGTGACCCCTACGATGTCAAGGATGTGGAGGATTCCATCGCCGCGCTGACGCTACGGCTTGGCGAGTTGGGTTATGCCTTTACCGAAATCAGGCCCGTACCGAACAAGGACGAGGAAAACCGTACGCTTGGCGTGACATTCGAAGTGAACGAGGGCGAGCGCGTCTTCGTGGAGCGCATCGATATCGTCGGCAACTCCCGCACGCTCGACCGGGTCGTGCGTCGCGAATTTGAGCTGGTGGAGGGCGATGCCTTCAACGCGCTACAGGTCCGCCGTTCGCGCTCCAACATTCGTGGCCTCGGCTTCTTCCGCGCCGTCGACGTCTCGACCGAACAGGGTAGCGCCCCGGATCGTGTGGTTCTGAAAACCGAAGTGGAAGAGCAATCGACCGGCCAGATCAGCCTCGGCCTCGGTTTCTCGACCTCTGAAAGCGTGTCCGGCGAGGTGAGCATCACGGAACGCAACTTCCTCGGTCGCGGCCAATTCCTGCGCGCCCGCGCCCGTGTTTCTGGGTCTAACCAACTGTATGATTTCAGCTTCACGGAACCGCGCTTTTTGGATCGTGACGTTGCTGTTGGCTTCGATTTCTATCGCCGCGAGACGAACGATCAGGACACATCGTCCTTCGATACGCGCAATACCGGGTTCTCTCCGCGATTCAGCTTCCCTCTTGGGCGTTATTCGCGGCTTTCCACCCGGTATCGCATCTCCGAAGATGAGATTATCGACGTACCGTCTGATGCATCGCCGCTTATCAAGAAAGACATCGGTTCCAACATCACCTCGTCGGTCGGCTACACGCTTGTCTATGACCGCCGCAACGATGTCATCGAGCCGAGCAAGGGCTATTTCCTGAAGCTCGATCAGGATATCGCCGGTCTTGGTGGTGACACGCGCTACGTCAAAACCGAAGCATCGGCCAAGGCGTATACCCGTCTGATTTCCGATGATGTCATCGGCAGCGTCGAAGTCGCCGGTGGTGCCATCGTCGGTTTCGGTGGGTACGAGCCGAACGTCTCCGACCGGTTCTTCCTTGGTGGCGACAGCTTCCGTGGCTTCGAGAATTCGGGCCTCGGCCCATCGGATCAGGAAACCGACGATACGCTGGGCGGCAAATTCTACGGCATCGTCCGAACGGAGGTCACGTTCCCGCTGCCGATCCCCGAAGAATACGGCCTCGCTGCGGGCTTGTTTGCCGATGTTGGTACGGTATGGGGGCTGGACGACACCAGTTATGTCGATGATTCTCTCCCTGCCGCCGACAGGATCAATGGCGGCAACGAGGTGTTCATCGACGACGACCCAGAACTGCGCGCCGCCGTCGGGGCCAGCCTCTTCTGGCAGTCGCCATTCGGCCCGGTTCGCCTGAACTTCGCATACCCGATCCTCGAAGAAGAGCAGGATGATGCAGAAGTCTTCCGCTTCACCGCTGGCACCCGCTTCTGAGATGATGCGACACAAGGGCGGTCTGTCACGTCGGGCCGTCTGCCAGGTTTTGGCTGGAGCAGCCGTTGCCGCCCCAGCCCATGCGCAGGATGAGGGCCGCACGCCGGTCCTGATCGTCGATATGGCCCGCATTCGCACCGATACGCTGGCTGGCAAGGATATGCTTGCCAAGATCGAAGATATCCGCAAGCGGATCGAATCTGATTTGGCAGAGCGCGCCGTCGCGCTTCGTGAAGAAGAACAGCAGATTGCCGAAGACCGCGCGACCCTCTCGTCGGAGGATTTTCGCGAGCGCGTACGCATCTTCGAGAAACAGGTCTTCGAGAACCGTCAGTTCTCCGAGCGTGAAAACCGCCGCCTTCAATTGGTGCGGGCCAATGGATCGAAGCTTCTTCGGGAGAGGGTGACGGCGGTTCTGGCGCGGATCATGGTCGCCCGGCGGGCGGATGTGATGCTGGATTCCACGCAGATCGTCCTTAGCGTCGACAGCCTCGATATCACCGACGAAGCCATCGCGCGGTTGGATGAAGTGTTCCCGGAAATGCCGCTCCCATCGACCGAACCACAGCAATAGTCGATTGGGTGCTCTGCATTCCGGTGTGACGCTTGACCCGCCACCGTGTTCCGGGCAAAGGATGACCAAACGCTTCGACCCGCCGGAGGTGACCATGACCGAGACCCCAGGAACCGCCGATCTCGCGAAGATCATGCGCATGATCCCCCACCGCGCGCCCTTCCTGTTCATCGACCGCGTGCGCGATATCGTGAATGGTGAAAGCGCGGTCGGGATCAAGAACGTTACCGCCAACGAACCGCATTTCGCGGGTCACTTCCCCGGCCAGCCGATCATGCCCGGCGTCCTGATCGTCGAGGCCATGGCCCAGAGCGCCGCTGTGATGGTCGTCGAAACGCTCGGCATGATCGACAAAGGCATGTTGGTTTACTTCATGACCGTCGACAAGACCCGCTTTCGTTCGCCGGTCACCCCCGGCGACGTTCTCGAACTGCACGTCACGGTGCTGCGCCATAAGGGCAATGTCTGGCGGTTTACTGGACGCGGCATGGTGGGCGACCGCCTTTGCGCCGAGGCCGAGTTCAGCGCGATGATCGTCGACCCTGATTGATTTTTGCCGATCAACCTAAGTTTTGTTGATCGCGACGGCTCTCGATACGAACGGAAATCGAATGACCATATCCGAAACCGCGCAGATACACCCTACCGCTGTGATCGAGGCGGGGGCCGCTATCGGCGACAAGGTTCAAATCGGCGCATTCTCGGTCATCGGGCCGGAGGTTACGCTCGATAATGGCGTGAAAATCGGTGCCCATGTCGTCATTGCGGGCGAGACCCATATCGGCGCTGAAACGGAAGTCTATCCTTTCGCCTCCCTTGGCAGCGCGCCGCAGGATCTCAAGTTCAAGGGCGAGAAGACGCGGCTAGAAATCGGCAAGAAAGTCCAGATCCGCGAACATGCGACGATGAATCCCGGCACGGAGGGGGGCGGTGGCCTGACCCGCGTGGGCGATAATTGCCTGTTCATGGTCGGTACGCATGTGGCGCATGATTGCATGGTCGGCTCCAACGTGATCGCCGCGAACAATGCGACCCTTGCGGGTCATGTCGAGGTCGGTGACTTCACGGTGTTGGGCGGCATGTGCGGCGTTCACCAATTCGTACGGATCGGTGCCCATGCGATGGTCGGCGGCATGACCGGCGTGGCCCATGATGTGATCCCCTACGGCTCGGTGATGGGCAACCGCGCGCATCTTGCCGGATTGAACATGGTCGGCATGAAGCGGCGGGGCTTTGATCGCCCGCAGATCCACGCGCTGCGCGCCGCCTACCGTGCTGTCTTCGACGACACCGAAGGTTCATTGCACGAGCGCGCGAGTGTCGTCGCTGCGACGTTGGAGGAGGGCGGTGCAGCACGCGAGATGATCGATTTCATCCTCGCGGGCGGTAGCCGTCGGTTCTGTGTCCCCGAACAATAGGGCTGTGCGCCACCTCTGCATTCTAGCCGGGTCGGGCGCGTTACCGCGCGAGGTGGCGGAGGCGCGCCGGGCGGCGGCACAGCCGGTCTTCGTCATCGACCTCGAAGGCGCGGCAGGGGATTGGATCGCTGATTTCCCCCATGAACGCTTGTCGTTCGGGCAGGTCGGACGGCTATTCTCTCTGCTCGAAACTCATGGGTGCGATACGGTCACCATGGCGGGCAGCTTGGTGCGCCCGTCCCTTGCGCGCATCCGTTTCGACCGCACGGGGTTGGCCCTGCTGCCCCGCGTAGCGCGGCTGTTCCGAAGCGGAGATGACGGGTTGTTGGCCGGTCTGGCGACGTTGTTCGAGGAACATGGCTTCCGCATCGTCGGGCCGGAAACCTTCCTTCCCGAAGCCTTTGGCCGTGTGGGCGCGATGGTCGGAGAAACGCCCGATCCGGCGGAAATCGCTTTGGGCCGCGCCATCCTAGATGCGCTTTCACCTTTCGATATCGGGCAAGCGATTGTTGTCGAGCAGGGCCATTGCCTCGCCATCGAAGCGGCGGAAGGGACGGCGGCAATGCTCGATCGGGTCGCGATGCTTCGACAGGGGCGGACAAAGGGCGGCGTCCTCGTCAAGATGCCGAAGCGCGGTCAGGATGAACGCATTGACCGCCCGGCCATCGGTCCCGACACCATGCGCGCGGTCGCGAAGGCGGGGCTTTCGGGGGTTGCGGTGCAGGCGGGCGGCGTCCTCATACTCGACGCCACCGAAACCGAGCGTCGCGCGCGCGAGGCCGGGTTGTTTCTATACGGCTTCGAGGAATGACCGCTCCCCGCCATATCATGGTCGTTGCCGGAGAAAGCTCAGGTGACCGCCTTGGCGCTGCGATGATCCGGGCGCTGCGACAAGAAGTGGGGGACGATATCCGCTTTTCTGGCGTTGGCGGGCCGATGATGCGGGCCGAGGGGCTGGAGACGATCTTCCCCACCGATGATATAGCGGTCATGGGTTTCACGGAGATCGTGCCGCATATCCCGCGTATCCTCAATCGTCTGAAACAGGCGGTTCGAGCGGTCGTCGCGGCGCGACCCGATGCCCTCGTGACCATTGATGCACAGGTGTTTTCAGCCATGCTCGCCAAGCGCGTCCGCCGCCGCGCTCCCGACACCACCATCGTTCAATATGTGGCCCCGACCGTCTGGGCGTGGAAGCCGTGGCGCGCTGGTCAGGCGTCCAAGATCTACGACCGGATGCTCACACTCCTGCCTTTCGAGCCGCCCTATTTCGAGCGCGAGGGGTTGGAAGCCGACTACGTGGGCCACCCGGTCGCGGAGCGTGTCGCGCAACTTACGCCCGATGCTCCCGCAGCGTTGCGCCGTGAGCTTGATATCGCCCCGGAAGCGCCGGTTCTGCTCGTCGCCCCCGGAAGTCGCGGGCGCGAAGTTACCAGCCTCATCACTCATTTCGGCGAGGCGGCGACGCTGCTAGCGCAGAAGGTGCAGGGATTGCAGGTCGTGGTCCCTGTGGCCGACAGTGTTGCCACGGCGGTGGAGCAGGCGGTCGCCGATTGGCCGATGCCCGTGCATCTGCTGCGATCCGAGGGGCGCACGACCGACGACAGCGAAGACCGCAAGTTTGCTGCGTTCGGTTGCGCGGATGTTGCGTTGGTTGCCTCCGGCACTGTTGCGTTGGAGGTCGCCGCCATGCGCACGCCGATGGTGGTTGGCTATCGGGTGCCGAAGACGACCGAATTCATCATTCGCCGTCTGGTGAAGGTCAAAAGTTTTACGCTCATCAATCTGATCGTGGGGCGTAAGGCGGTGCCTGAATTGCTCCAGGAACGATGCACCGGTCCCCGCCTCGCTGACGCGCTGGAGGCGGTCATGGCAGATGGGAGTGCACAGCGTGCCGCTTTCGAGGAAGCGTTTGCAAGCTTCGGAGAAAACAGCGCGCCGCCCTCGGTCAGAGCGGCGCGGGGTGTGCTGACCGCCATCGCCCGAAAGCGACGGCGGCGCACGCTATAGTCAGCGGCTCGCGACGTCGACGTAGTCCCGCTCGGTTGCGCCGGTATAGAGCTGACGTGGACGGCCAATGCGCTGGTTCGGGTCGGAAATCATCTCTTTCCACTGCCCGATCCAGCCCACGGTGCGTGACATCGCGAAGATCGCCGTGAACATCGAGGTGGGGAAGCCCATCGCGTTCAGAACGATTCCTGAGTAGAAATCGACGTTTGGATAAAGGCTACGCTTGACGAAATACTCGTCTTCCAGCGCAATCTTCTCCAGTTCCTGCGCGACCTGAAGGATCGGCGAATTTTCCACGCCAACCAATTCGAGCACTTCCTTCGCCGTTTCCTGCATCACTTTCGCGCGCGGATCGTAGTTCTTATAGACCCGGTGACCGAAGCCCATCAGGCGGAACGGATCGTCCTTGTCCTTTGCGCGGGCGATGTATTCGGGGATGCGGTCGACCGTGCCAATCTCGCGCAGCATGTTGAGGCACGCCTCGTTCGCCCCGCCATGTGCTGGACCCCAAAGGCAAGCGACACCGGCGGCGATACAGGCAAACGGGTTCGCATCCGACGACCCCGCAAGGCGCACCGTCGAGGTCGAGGCGTTCTGCTCGTGATCGGCGTGCAGCGTCATGATCCGATCCATCGCGCGGGCCATGATCGGGTCTACCTTGTATTCCTCGCAAGGTACCGAGAAGCACATGTGCAGGAAGTTCGCGGCGTAATCGAGGTCGTTACGCGGGTAAACGAACGGCTGGCCGACCGAATACTTGTAGGCCCATGCGGCAATCGTCGGCATCTTCGCGACCATGCGGATCGAGGCGATTTCGCGCTGCATATCGTCGGTGATGTCGGTCGAATCGTGGTAGAAGGCGGACAATGCGCCGACGACGCCAACCATGATCGCCATCGGGTGCGCGTCCCGCCGGAAGCCACGATAGAAATTGGTCATCTGTTCGTGCAGCATCGTGTGATTGGTCACGCGGCCCTCGAAATCGGCCATCTGCGTTGCATTGGGCAACTCACCGTAGAGCAGCAGATAGCAAACTTCGAGGAAGTGGCTCTTTTCAGCGAGTTGGTCGATGGAATAGCCACGGTATAGCAACTGACCTTCGTCACCATCGATATAAGTGATGTCGGATTCACAAGCGGCGGTTGAGGTAAACCCCGGATCAAAGGTGAAATGCCCTGTCTGTGCATACAGTTTGCGCACGTCGATGACCGATGGGCCGACGGCTCCGGCCAAGATCGGCAGTTCGATGGTTTTTCCGTCAACGGTCAGGGTTGCCGTGCCTTGCTTTGTTTCCGTCATGTATCGCCCTCTTCACAAGTTGCGCTCCGCTCTCGGCTCCCTCGAAGGGGCAACCGGGTGCAGCGCGAATATCTGTTGTCACGGGGTGTGGCTGAACGCTCAGTCCCGGCTCTGATCTTCAAGGCGGGCAAGCGTTTCTTCCCGGCCTAGTGTCACCATTACATCGTAAATTCCGGGCGAGGAGGTCTTGCCCGTCAGTGCAGCGCGCATCGGCTGGGCAATCTTGCCGAGCTTCTGGCCCTTTGTTTCCGCGAAGGTCTTCACGGTTTCTTCCAGTTTTTCCGCCAGCCAGTCGTTACCATCTCGCAACTGCGAAGTCAATTCGGCGAGGGTTTCGCGCGCCTCATCGGTCAGCAGTTTTTCGGCTTTCGGCTCCAGCATCAGGGGGCGCGTCGCGTAGATGTAATAGGCTGAGGCCGCAAGTTCGTTCACCGTTTTCGCCCGCTCTTTCAGGCCCGGCATGGCAAGGCGCAGGGCGTCGTGCTGCTCGGCTGTCAAGACGATCCCATCATTCGATTTCAGCAGGTCCGCTGCCGTGTCGGCCAGATAGGCATCATCTGCGGCCCGCATATGCTGGCCGTTCAGGTTCTCCAGCTTTGCAAAATCGAACCGTGCGGCGGATTTTCCGATTCCCTCAAGGCCGAACCATTCGGTCGCTTGCTCGGTCGTGAAGAACTCGTCATCGCCATGCGCCCATCCCAGCCGTGCGAGGTAGTTGCGCATGGCTTCGGGCAGGTAGCCCATGTCGCGGTATTCCCCTACGCCGAGCGCGCCATGTCGTTTCGATAGCTTCGCGCCGTCCGGGCCGTGGATCAGCGGGATATGCGAGAAGATCGGCGGCGTCAGGCCAAGCGCCTGATAGATCAGCGTTTGGCGCGCGGCATTGGTCAGGTGATCATCGCCCCGGATCACATGGGTGACACCCATATCATGGTCGTCTACCACCACCGCCAGCATGTAGGTCGGCGTGCCATCGGACCGTAGCAGGATGAGGTCGTCGAGTTGGTGATTGCCGAATGCAACCCGCCCCTGCACGGCATCCTCAATCACCGTCTCCCCCTCGCGCGGTGCTTTCAGGCGCACGGTGAAGGGCATGTCCGAGGTTAGGTCGGGGGCTTTGTCGCGCCACGGGCTATCGTAACCGAGCGGTTTCTTTTCGGCGCGAGCTTTCTCGCGCGCGGCGTCGATTTCCTCTTTGGTGGCATAGCAGCGATAGGCGGTGCCACGCTCTAGCATCGTCTCGACGGCCTTTGCGTGGATGTCGATGCGCCCGATCTGGCTGATCGCTTCGCCATCATAGTCCAGCCCCAGCCATGCCATTCCGTCCAAGATAGCGGCGGTTGCCTCCGGGGTGGAGCGGGCGATGTCGGTGTCTTCGATCCGTAGCAGAAATTTGCCGCCATGGTGGCGGGCGAACAACCAGTTGAATAGCGCCGTGCGCGCGCCGCCGATATGCAGGAAGCCTGTCGGGGATGGCGCGAAACGGGTGACGACGGGGGTGGCGCTCATGGGTTGCTCCTGCTTTGTTCAACCTGTGGGTTGGAGGGGGTTTATGGCCGAGACAGGCGATTCCGTAAAGCGGTTATGGTACGGGCAGGCCCGGCGGCTCGCGTTGTGGCTGCCTGCGCTTATGGCAACTGGGATCGCGTTGCGCTTTGGCGGGCATGTCGCGCCGATGATTGCGGTCATGGTCGGCGCTATCCTCGTCTGTATCATCCCAATCCTGAGGCCCTATGCCATCGCCAGCCTGCTGGTGTTCGTCTGTGGGGTCATCGCGGCAGATGTGCGGTTGAAGATGGTCGATGCGCCGGTGCTGGCAGAAGCATGGCGTGGGGATTTATCGGGCAGGGCGGTTGCGGTTGATCGGTCTTCTTCGGGCGCGCCGCGTGTTACGGTCGACGAGGTCGCGATGGCCGGGGTGCAACTGCTGCCACAACGGGTGCGCGTCACGCTGCGGCGGGGGGCGGATGTGCCGGAGGTTGGCGACAGGCTCATGGTCCCGGCGGTCCTTGCCGCCCCGCGTGGGCCACCGGCGCCGGGCGCGTTCGATTTCTCTCGGCAGGCGTATTTCGATCGGCTGGGTGCGGTGGGGTACGCGGTCGGCGAGGGGCGTGTCGATAGCGTCTCCGATGATGTTTTATCATTGCAATTGCGTGTTGATCGGGCGCGGGGAAGGATTGCCCGATGGCTGCGCGATAGGATCGGCGGGGCAGAGGGTGCGGTGGCCGCCGCGCTGATCGTTGGGGATCGTAGTGGTATTCCAGCCGAGGCCCGCGATGCGCTGCGCGATTCGGGTTTGGCGCACCTGCTGGCGATTTCTGGGCTGCATATGGGGCTGCTCGCCGCCCTTGTCTATTGGGTCGTTCGTCTTGCGTTGGCTTTGCCGCCGCAGGTGTCTGAGCGGATTGCGATTCGGAAGGTCGCGGCGATCTGCGCTTTGGTGGCGGCGGTGGTTTATCTCGTCATGTCGGGTGCGAGCGTTGCCACCCAGCGGGCCTTCGTCATGGCAGGCGTGGCTTTTCTTGCTATCACGCTCGACCGGACTGCGGTGACGATGCGGGGTTTGGCGGTTGCGGCGCTCATCATCTTGTTGCTGCGTCCTGAAAGCCTGTTCGAAGCGGGGTTTCAGATGTCCTTCGCCGCCGCCGCCGCGCTCGTTGCCGGCTATGATGCGACGCGCGGTTTTTGGCGCAAGCGGGCGGAAAAGCGGGATTGGAAAGCGCGGTTCGTCACGGGCGTGATGGCCACCGTGATGACGAGTACGTTGGCCGGGTTCGCGACGGCACCCTTTGCCGCCTACCATTTCAATCGCCTGGTCATCTGGGGGCTACCGGCCAATTTGCTCGCGACACCATTGATGGGGCTATGGATCATGCCTTGCATCGTCCTTGTCGCCATTCTTGCGCCCTTTGGCTTGGCGGGTGGTGTCTTGGCCGCTTTGGGCTTCGGTATCGGCATAATCCTCAATGTGGCCGCTTATTTCGGTTCTGGAGACAGCGCCTTGAAGGGTGTGGCCGCCGGGTCGCCCATGGTCCTCTTGTTGATCGTTATCGGTGGGTTGTGGCTGATAATCTGGCGCGGTTGGCTTCGGGTGGCGGGAATCATGCCTCTGATGACCGGATTATTCCTATGGGCCTTCGTTGCGCGGTCCGATCTATTTATCGCGACCGATGCGGCGTTGATCGCAGGGCGGGGTGAAGATGGGCGGCTGTGGGTCAGTCGTAGCCGTGCGGAGACGTATAGCGCCGAACTCTGGCTTCGACGGGATGGCGAGGCCCGCCCGGACCGATCCGCTGCGTATGGCCGACGCGAATGGTCATGCACGAAACGCCGGTGCCGAGGGTGGACCGGCAATGACTGGCGCGTCGTCTATCTTCGCAATGGTGAGGCGAGATCGACAGACTGCACGGATCGAATGATCCTCATCGCCCCGCACTTGTCTCTCGCGAGTGCCGAACCATGCTTTGGCATCGGAAAAGAAGCGTTCGATGGAGCGAGCGCGCTTGCAATCCGCTTTCCGAAAGATGGCCACCCGGTCATTGAAACCGCGCGGCCATGGCGGTGACTTTAGCGATAACCCTGAGCCATGTTTCGCGCCAAGAGTTGCGCGAAACATGGCACTTGATGGATCAGGATAATCGCAATTCGCTCTAATAGTTGCGCATCAAAGCCGTAAGGCGACCCTGAATCGTTACCTCGTTCGGACGATACCGCTGCTTCTCGTAGATCGGGTTTTCTGGTTGGAGAACAATGGTATCGCCTTCCATCCGTAGTGTCTTGAGCGTTGCTTTGTTCTCGTCATGGATCAACGCGACGACGATTTCGCCTGCACGGGCGGTTTCGCTGCGCTCTACGATGACCGTGTCACCGTCATTGATGCCAACACCAACCATCGAGTCCCCATCGACTGTCAGGGCATAGAATTCGCCTGAAGTCGGGACCATCATATCCGGGATCATGATCATGTCATCGGGCTGACCCAATGCCACGTCGATAGGCTGACCGGCGGCAATTTTGCTGAGTTTCGGAATTTCCCGAATACCAACAGGAATGGGCGTTGATTTCGGATCGTCTTGACGCCGCCCACCTTCGATAACGCGGGGGCGGAACGGCATGGCATTCGCCTTCGACATCTCTTCGGGCCGTTTCAACACTTCCAACGCACGTGCGCGGTGGCGCAGGCGGCGTAGAAAGCCGCGTTCTTCGAGAGCGCTGATGAGGCGGTGAATGCCGGATTTCGATTTCAGATCCAGCGCTTCTTTCATCTCGTCAAAAGACGGTGAAATCCCTTTTTCACTGATGTGTTCATCGATGAAAGTCAGAAGTTGGTGCTGTTTCTTGGTCAGCATGATGGTTCCCTTCCGGGTTTGAGCCGGTTGCCCCGGTGTCTGTCATGGAGACTCCGGCTATCGTCCGAAATCCCTTTAAAGATACGTCTTGTTCTTAAGCGTCATTAACTTATCGCCTTTCGTTCTATTTTGGTTCGTGGGTTGTGTCAACACCGGAATAAAAGGAGATTCAATTTTTTCAACAACCGGCTAACCGTTCAAGGATCGCTATGCGTAAGGTGTTGTATTTTAATAATTTTAATCTAAAAGGGGCGTTTTGCTAGGTGTTAATCGTTGTCGCTCAGGGCGGTTCCTGCGCCCGCACGGGACAGATCGCTGGCAGGAACGAGAATTCGCTCGGCTAACATGCACAGGGTTTCCCATGAACAAGCGTCTACCGCGCAAGCCGCCGGTGAGGCGGGGGATCCCGGTATGGGTATAGCCGGGCGGCATATCAGGTGACTTGTCGGTGCCAGCAAATCGCCCTGTCCGGTAATCGTGAGGGAATTGCGCGCGATGTTTGCCTGAAAAGCTTCGCACTTCAAGGCAAAGGCTCGATCGAGAGCATCCGCCGCACGGCCCATCTGCGCGAGGATCAGGAGTGGCTGTTCCGCAGTCATCGTTATTGGTTCTGCCAATGCAAGCGCGCGGTCTGCAAGGGCCGTTGCCTGCGTCAATGGGCAGGTGCGAGTCTGTGGTTCACTGCCAAAACCGTCGTTTGAACTGGCCAATTCGGCCATGACCTGCCCAGCCGGCAGGCCGTATGACGCAAGCCACCGTGCCGCTTTTCCCGCCTCCTCGGCCAAGCCCCACGCATATCCGTGTCCGCGCATCGCCTTTCGCACGGTCGCGTCGATCTCGGCGAGGGTGCGGATTATGGGTACGCCCATGAATCCTCCGGCATATCGGCCAGTTCATGGGGGAAGGGTGCGTTCCGGTACAGGCAGATGCGTACCCAGCGGTCCGAGCGTGGATCGAAACGGGTTGCCCCGAAGAAAGCCAGCTTGCACCGCAGCATGTCGATGGGCAGCATCGCGCCGTCGATCAGATTGTCCCGTATCTCGGAATAGGGGCGGCTGGCGGCGGTCTGGATGCGGCGTACCGTATGCCGGTATTGCGGATCGCGCATAAGGAAATCCGCGAGCAGGGTATCGCCGTCGACATCATTAAGCGCCGATGCCAAGGCCGCAACGGCGCGCGATATATCGAGCGGTTCTTCCCGTTCGGCCCCCGGTTCCTCGTGTCGTTGGCCCAGCCTTGGTTCCAGCTTTTCCTCCGATACGTACCAAAAGCGGGCGCAGCGGTCGGCAGGCGTATGGTCGATGGCGGTTGCCCATGCATAATCTCGTGCAATGAGCGCGCGCAGGGCGTCGACGGTCATCGTGCCCTCGATCCGTGCGGTGGCGGTTTCGTCGGTGGCCATATTGGTGCAGAGGTCATCGACAAGATCGCCATAGGGTTCGAGGATCAGGGCGGCGAGTTGTTCTTGCCCTTCTATCGAGAGGGCGGTTTCCGACCAGTTCAGCAGCGCATTCCACGGGGAGGGTTGCGATAGCGCATCGGTGGCGAGGTGAGCCTCCAGCCGTGCGAGGTCGTCGCGTAGGGCGGTCAGCTTCACGGATTGTATCGGATGCTCAGACCGCCAGCCCGCTGCGTTCCGCACAGCCCCTGCGACACAATGCATGAAATGCGCGCGTTCGGGTGCGGTGGCGCTTGGTAGGGCGCGCACGCGGGCGATGGCCGTCTCGCGGGCCGTCATCCATGCATCCAGCAAAGCGGGGTGGTGGACGAGGAATGGGGCCATGCCGAGGCCGGTCGAATTGCCGATGCCGAGGCGGCGGCGCATATCGGGCGCGATCTGCGTGGCGCACTCGCCCCCCTTGACCCGCGCCATGTGCTCGACGAGGTCGAGCGAAAAGCTGCGGATAAGCCAAACGGCCAGCATCTCTGCTCGGAATGGCCCGGACATGACGGTTCGCCCGGCCAGCACCGCCCGGTCCGCCGCCCCGAACTTGCCAGAGCCGTAAACGGCGGTGGTGCGCATCAGGTAGCCGACCGCCTCGATCTGCTCCTCGTCCGGCTGTTCCCCCGCCGCCAGACGATCCACCACATGCGCCCAGAGGCGGACGGAACGGTTGGCCCGTGATAGCGACAATTCGCGGTCCGTGATCCGCCCAGCCTCTTGCTTGGGTACGTTACGCGACAGGCGGTCGATATCCTCGGCGGTGGGGGTGCCGTCGAACAGGGCAAAGGTTGCATCCCATGCGGTGGCGATGACCCGGTCGGATCGCATCTCGTCCGGCAGGTCATGGGCGAAGGCGACGAGCGAGTAGCTGCGCCGTGGTCCCGTTGCGCGGTAGACGGCATGGCCGACGCCGGTATCGTCGATGTTCCAGACAGGCCGATCAAAGCGCCAGCCTTCGCGTCGTAGCGAGCGCAAAAGACCGCGCATGAAGCTGAGTCGCGTCTGGTGTGCGCTGCCCATGCGGGCAAGGCGCATGATTTCCGAAGGGGGGCGCAGGGACGACGTCGTGGGTGCGATATCCGTTTTCATCATGCTATTTCGGCACGAAAAACCGCTGCGAGCAAGCTGTCCAGCGACATGAAATGGCGGATTGCGACGGTCCAGACGGCGAAGGCAACGCGAAGGCTTTCAGCGCAAATTCCATCCGGCCAGCACTGTCCGCTGCGGATTATGCCAGATGAGCGCGCGGCTGCCCCATTGAATCTCGAACGTCATGCTTTTTGCCGGGGTCGATCCGGTGATATGGGCGGCGATGATGCGCAAGGGACCACCATGGGCGACGACCACGAGGGGGGTCTCCTCGACCGTCACCTGCCCCCACCAGTCCAGCACCCGCGCGGCCATGGCGTTCACCGACTCGCCGTTCGGGGGGATGTAGCCGCCGGTATCCGCCGCCCAAGCGTCGATCTCATCGCGGGGCAGGTCGGTCCATTGCCGGTTTTCCCAGTCGCCGAAATCCATCTCGATTAGGCGGGGGTCAGCGGCAACGGCGCGGTCCCCGGCCAAGCCGCGCGCCAAGGCCATTGCCCGCCGTTGGGGCGAACTGACGAAGCGGGCATTGACGGGTATCGCGGGGGCATTGCGGGCGATATCGGCGGCGAGTTGGTCGGGGTGAGCCTCGATATCCGACGATCCGTAGCAGGTGCCGCTTGATGCGACCGTTTTTGGGTGCCGGATCAGATGGATGTCCATGCGGTTGCCCCCACCAGAAACGCGGTTTCGACAGCCTGTTGCTGTGCGCCCAGCGTGTCGCCCGTCCAGCCGCCCACGCGCGTCTTCATCAGGCGCAGCACCCATAGCATCGCAAGGATTGCCAGCAGCAGCGCGACCGCCGCTCCGATCAGGCGTTCGGGTCGCTCGACCGCCCCCAGCGCGATCATGGGGATGAGGGCGAGCACCGCAAAGACGCCGACGCGCACCACCTCGCCCCGGACGATCACGCGGCTGATGGGGGGCACCTTCGCGTCCTTTTCGTCGCGGGCGTAATTCAGCGCCTTGACGGTCGCGAACAGGTACGCCCGGCTGAGGGCGTGGGCGGCAATCAGGACCAATGCGCCGTAGATGGGGGGCAGGGTCGCCAGCGCCGCGACCTTCATGCCGATGACGAGGATCAGGGCAATCACGCCGTAAGCCCCGATATGGCTGTCCTTCATTATCGCCAGCACGCGCGCCGTATCACGGCCACCGCCGACCCCATCCGTGAAATCGGCCAGCCCGTCCTCGTGCAGCCCGCCGGTCAGCAAGATGCCGGTGCCGATGGCGACGATGGCGGCGAGTAGGGGGGAGAACAGCAGGCTGGCGACGATATAGGCGAGTCCGCAAATCGCCCCGATGACCACCCCGACAAGGGTGAAATAGGGGGCGGCGCGGTCCAGCCGTCCAGCCTCCCACCCCGTCCATGCCGGGGTCGGAAGGCGGGTCAGAAACTGCATGGCGGAGAAAAACGCCTGTGCCTCACGCATCATCACCCTTCGGCCCCCCTTGGATAATCCGCCAGATCGGTCAGAATCGCTGCCGCCGCCCGCACCAGCGGAATCGCCAATGCCGCGCCGGAGCCTTCACCGAGGCGCAGGTCAAGATCGAGCAGTGGGTCAGCGTCGAGTGCGTCGAGTATGGCCCTCGCCCCCGGTTCCGCCGAACGATGGGCGAAGACCATCCGCTCGCGGGCGGCGGGAGCGATGCGACAGGCGGTCAAGGCCGCCGCGCCAGCGATGAAGCCGTCCACGATCACGATACGGTCTTCGGCGGCGGCGCCCAGCATGAATCCGGCCATCATCGCAATCTCGAAACCGCCGAATTCGGCCAGCACCCCCAGCGGGTCGGTCGTATCGGTGCGGGCGGCGGCCTTGGCGAGCGCAGCGCGCTTGCGGGCCAGCCCTTCATCGTCAAGCCCGGCCCCGCGCCCGACCACATCGCCCAACGGTGCGGGGGCGAGGCGATGGACCAGCAGGCTGGCCGATGCCGTGTTCCCGATACCCATTTCACCGGGGGCGAGGATATCGACGCCCTCGGCCACCGCGTCACGCGCCAGCGCGATGCCCCTGTCGAGGGCCGTGCGGCATTGGTCTGCGGTCATGGCCGGTTCGCCGGCGGCATTGCGTGTGCCGGGGGCGATCTTTGCATCCGTCAGGTCGGGATGGGCGGGCAGGGGGGAGGCAACGCCCGCATCGACCACCCTCAGTTCTGCGCCCGCGATCCGCGTGAAGGCCGAAATCGTTGCGCCACCCGCGAGGAAATTGCTGACCATCGCGGCGGTGACCTCCGGCGGATGCGAGGACACGCCCTCGGCGGTGATGCCATGATCCCCGGCGAAGATGACCGAGCGCGCCTTGCCCAATACGGGCCGGTCCTCGCCCCGGATTAGAGCGATCTGCAACGCAAGCGCCTCCAGCCGCCCAAGCGAGCCGACGGGTTTTGCCTTGTCGTCAATCAGGGTGCGCAGGGCGGATTCGCGGGTGCGGTCGAGGGGGGAAATGTCGATCATTGCAAGTCTCGCAGCCCTCAATTCACATCCACGACCTTACCCGGATTGAGCAGGTTCTGTGGGTCCAATGCGCGTTTGATTTCACGCATGATATCGTAGCCATCGCCATGTTCGGCGGCCATGTGCTTTATCTTGCCCATACCCACGCCATGCTCGCCGGTGACGGTGCCGCCCATTTCCAGCGTCCGCTCGGCAATGCGGTGGGCGAGGGCTTCGGCGGCCTTTAGCTCGCTGGCATCTGTCGGGTCGATCAGGATGGCGAGGTGAAAATTGCCATCGCCGACATGCCCCACCACCGGGGCCATCATGCCGCTTTCGGCAATATCTTTCTTCGTCTCGATAATCGCTTCGGCCAGCCGTGAAATCGGCACGCAGGCATCGGTGACGTAGCCCTGACAGCCGGGGCGCAGCGCGCGAACGGCGTAATAGGCATCATGCCGCGCCCGCCACAGCCGGTTGCGGTCTTCGGTTTTTGTGGCCCAGTCGAAATCGCTGCCCCCGTATTCGTGGGCAATCTCGCCAAACCGTTCCGATTGCTCGGCCACCCCGGCATCGGTGCCGTGGAATTCGAGGAACAGCGTCGGTTTTTCGGCCAGTGACAGCTTGGAATAGGCGTTCACCGCCTGAATCTGCAATTCATCGAGGAATTCGATCCGCGCGACGGGTAGCCCGCTCTGCATCGTCAGGATCACCGCATCGACCGCCCCCTCGACCGTCTCGAAGGTGCATACGCCCGATGCAATGGCTTCCGGCTGGCCCTGCAAGCGCAACGTCAGTTCGGTGATGATCCCCAGCGTCCCCTCGGACCCGACCAGCAGTTTGGTCAGGTCATACCCGGCTGAGGATTTGCGCGCCCGTGTGCCGGTGCGGATGATCCGTCCATCGGCCATCACCGCCTCCAGCGCCAACACGTTCTCGCGCATCGTGCCGTAGCGAACGGCGGTCGTGCCCGATGCGCGGGTCGCGGCCATGCCGCCCAAGCTGGCATCCGCACCCGGATCGACGGGGAACATCAGGCCGGTATCGCGCAATTCCTCGTTCAGCCGCCGCCGCGTGACCCCCGGCTGGACCACGACGTCGAGATCCTGTGCGTTGACGGCCAGAATCGCATCCATCTTCGATAGGTCGAGGCTGATGCCGCCTCTCACCGGGACGACATGGCCCTCCAGCGAGGTGCCGGTGCCGAAGGGGATGATGGGGCAGCCATCGGCGGCGCAAGTGCGCATGATCGCCGCGACTTCCTCGGTCGAGCCGGGGAACAGCACGGCATCGGGGCGTATGGGCGTGTGATACGCCTCGCCCTTTGAGTGATAGTCGAGGATCGCGTCGGAGGTGGCGCAGCGGTCGCCGTATTCTGCTTTCAGCGTCGCGATGGTGGCGTCGAAGGGCATTGGCTTCTCCTATCCTGCTGCTTTGAGCAGGCTTTTTGCTGCATCCTTCGCGGCCTTCGTGACGGATTCGCCCGCCAGCATCCGCGCCAATTCGTCCACCCGTTCCGTGCGCGACAGTTCGACGACCTGCGTGCGGGTCATTTCGCCGCCGTCTTCGTCCGCTTCGACGGATTTCTGGATGCGCCATTGCCGGTCCGCCTCTGCCGCGACCTGTGGGGCGTGGGTGATGACCAGCGTTTGCGTATCCTCGCCCAAGCGGCGCAGGCGCGCGCCGATGGCCGCCGCCGTTGCACCGCCCACACCCCGGTCGATCTCGTCAAAGATCAGCGTTTTGCCGTCGCCTTTCTGGGCGAGGCAGACCTTCAGCGCCAGTAGGAAGCGGGACAGTTCGCCGCCCGATGCGATCTTGTCGATGGGGCCGGGGGCGGAACCGGGGTTGGTGGTCACCTCGAAAGCGACACGGTCGATACCGTCTGGCCCGCCGCGTTCCGGGTCGCTGTCGACCAAGGTGCGGAAGATGGCGCGTTCCAGCTTGAGCGGGGCCAATTCGCCCACGACCTGTTTGTCCAGCACGCCCGCCGCTTCCTGCCGTGCCCGGCTGAGAGCCTTGGCCGCGTCGAGGAAGGTTGCATGGGCTGTCGCGACCTCGCCCTCCATCTCGGTGAGTTTGGTTTCGCCCTGTTCGATGAATTTCAGCTTTTCATCCAGACCGGCGAATAGCTTGGGCAGGTCGGCAACGCCGATGCGATGTTTGCGGGCGAGGCCGCGCAGGGCGAATAGCCGTTCTTCGGCTTGCTCCAGCCGCATCGGATCGAAGGACAAGGCTTCGGAGGCGCGTTCGACCTCGGATAACGCTTCGGAGGTTGCGTTCAGCGCGCGACCGATTGCGGCGAGGGCGGCGTCGAGCTTGCCATCGGCCTTCTCGGCGGCCACCTCGATTCGGCGCATGGTGTCACCGATGGCCATTTCTGCCCCGTGGTTCCCAAGCAGGCCGATAGCTTTCTGCACATCTTCGGCAATGGATTCGGCCCGCTGCATCTGACGACGCTCGGCATCGAGCACGTCTTCCTCCCCCTCCTCCGGGGCGAGGGCGGCCAATTCCTCGACGGAATGGCGCACAAATTCGGCATCGCGCTGGGCTTCGGCAACTTCGGCGCGGGTGGTTTCTAGCCGGGTCGCGTGCTCCCGCCATGCCAAATACAGCGCATTGACCCGCTTATGCTCGCCCTGCAATCCGCCATAGGCATCGAGCAGGCCACGGTGTCCGGCGGGATCGACCAGCGCCCGGTCGTCGAATTGTCCGTGAATTTCGATCAGACGCGACCCAAGCTCGCGCAGGGTGACGACGCCGACGGGTTTGTCGTTCACGAAAGCGCGGCTGCGCCCTTCGCGGTTGATGACCCGGCGCACGATCAGCGCGGCATCCTCGAAATCATGCCCCTGCTCGCGCAGCCATTCCCAGACCGGATGATCGTCATCGAGGTCGAACTCGGCGGTGGCCGATCCCTTCTCTGCCCCGACCCGAACGAGATCGGCATTGGCCCGTGCGCCAAGGGCGGCCCCCAACGCGTCGAGCAGGATCGATTTACCCGCCCCCGTCTCGCCCGTCATCGCGCCCAATCCAGCGTCGAATTCGAGGTCGAGGGCGTCGATCAGGACGATATTGCGGATTGAGAGGCGGCGCAGCATCGCGCGTGACCCGCGCCTAGAGCCAGTCGCCGAGCACGACCTGACGATACATGCGCTTGTACCAAGCGTCGCTCGAAAGGCCGCCGGTCAGGTTTTCGCCGGTCAGCAGGGCATAGCTGGCCTCATACCACTGCGAGCCGGGGTAGTTATGCCCAAGCACGGCGGCGGCGGATTTCGCTTCGTTGGCAAGCCCAAGGGCGAGGTTCGCCTCCACCAAACGGTGCAGGGCCTCTTCGACATGCGAGGTGGTATCGAAGTCGCGTGCGACGGTTTGAAAGCGGTTGATCGCGCCGATGTACTGGCCGTTCTTGAGGTAGTAGCGCCCGACCGTCATTTCCTTGCCCGCGAGCTGGTCGATGGTCGTGTCGCGCTTAAGCTGGGCATCCTTGGCGTATTTGCTGTCGGGATGGCGGGCGATCAACTCGTCCAATGCCTGACGCGCCTGCACGGTCATCCCCTGGTCCCGGCCTACATCGACGATCTGTTCATAATAGCTTTGGGCGACGATGTAGCGGGCGTAATCGGTTTGGTCATCGCTGGGGTAGAAGCCGATGAAGCGTTCCGCCGAGAGGACGGCCTTGTCGTATTCGCTGGCTTTGTAGGATGCCACGGCAGAGCGCAGCATCGCTTCCTTCGCCACGTCGGAATAGGGATACAGGCGCTCGACCTCGTCATAGAGGAATGCGGCGGTCTTGTAGTTGCCTTTGCTCTGGTTCGCGCTCGCATCGGCGTAGATATCTTCCGCGCTGCGCGATTCTATGGGTGCATCGCTGCTGGAGGAGAACAGTGACCCGACCGAAGGGACGTTGCCGCTACATGCGGAAAGGCCCAGCAGCATCGCACTGAGCATGGCGGGCAGTGCGCGGGAAGCGCGGCGGTTCTCGGCGTCGGACATTCGTCACCCAATCTTCGTTGGCGGCGCGCGATTACGCGCCCGGTATCTCTCGCGATGATAGCGCAGTCTGGTAACGCTATGAAGCCGCTTTTCAGGGAATGTCAAGACGCCGAACGTCATTGGTAAGAAACGTGAACAAAAAAGCGCCCGCGACTGTGCCGCGAGCGCTGGTTTCGATGGGCCGTAATTCCCGTTCGCCTTGGCGTGTTACGCGCAGGCTAGATTGGCAGGCTGTTCGTGTATTTCGTAGTCAGGTGCGATGGCACCCCGGTCTTCGATTTCCTCGTAGCGCCATGCGGTCGGGTCGGCGAACAGGGCATGGAGCAGGCGATTGGTCATGTCGTGACCCGCGCGCACGCCGCGATACCGCCCGATGATGGGAACACCGGCAAGGGCGAGATCACCGACAGCATCGAGCATCTTGTGGCGAACGAACTCATCGCGATGCCGCAAACCGCCGCGATTCAGCACCCGGCCTGCATCCACGACGATAGCATTCTGTAGCGTGCCGCCGCGTGCGAAGCCGATCTTGCGCAGCGCCTCGACGTCACCGAGGGTGCAGAACGTGCGGGCGTTGGCATAGCTGCGCACGAAAGCGTCGCCCGTGAAACGCTCGAAGCGATGCTGCTTGCCGATGGCGGAATCAGCGAAGTCGATATCGTATTCGATCTCGAACTGATCGGTCGGCAGAAGTTCGGCAGTCTTATCGTTCAGCGTGATGCTGACCGGCTTAAGGATGCGAATGACGCGCAGCGGTTCATCCTGCTCGACCGTACCGGCGGCGAGCAGAGCCTCGATGAAGGGGGCCGCGCTGCCGTCCATGATCGGCACTTCGGGACCATCTACCTCGACCAGCGCGTTATCGATGCCGCATCCGGCCAGTGCGGCCATGAGATGTTCGATCGTCGATACCTTCACCCCGTCATCATTGCCGATGCAGGTGCAAAGCGCTGTGTCTGTCACCGCGTCGAAGCGAGCGTCGATCATGTTGTCGCGGTCTTCGATATCTATACGGACAAACCGGACACCGGTATTGCAGGCCGCCGGCATAATCGTCGCCGTCGCGGCATGGCCGCTGTGAACGCCGATTCCGGAAAGGCGGATCTTGCGGGCCAGAGTGCGCTGCATGGAAAACCTCGTAGACGAAAGAAGACGACGATGAAGTAGCAGCGTATACAGCGCACTACAATTCAAGCTTTATGTCAGTTTGCAACACAATGTAGAGGAAACAATAAAGTCGGGAACATAATACTTGACAGTTCGTTAATGTTCTCATTCTCGGAACAAATAAGAAAGAG
Organism: uncultured Neomegalonema sp.; assembly: GCA_937974055.1. Classification (GTDB taxonomy): domain Bacteria; phylum Pseudomonadota; class Alphaproteobacteria; order Rhodobacterales; family Rhodobacteraceae; genus JAHDDY01. The sequence goes on from CALJIU010000130.1 coordinate 37,122, forward strand.
GCGGAGCTTATGCCCCGCCTCCTTATTCTTACATTCTAGTTCTGCTTATCGTCGGGTCAGTTTGCCTGACGGCGAAGAAATGCCGGGATTTGCAGGGCATCGTCTTCCGCGTTGCCGTCGATACTATCCCCTTTGAAGGGGGGCTTTGCAGCGGGTGTCTCGGCGGCGGGGGAGCGGCCAAGGCTGTCGGCTACCCGGCGGATTAGGTTCAGACCAGCCCGCGCCGACACACCCGAACCCGTCGGAGCGGGGGCGTGGCTGGCGGTTTCGGCAGGCATTTCCGCGACGGATGGGTCGATCACGGTTGCAATCGAACCTTGCGTCGAAACGGTCGGCCCGGTGGCGGACATCGGTGGCGCGACGCCGTCGGTGCCGGTGGCGGCGAGGGGCTGTTCGATCGGCTCCTCGATGACCTGTGGCGTCTCGACAGCTTCGGTGCGCGAGCCTACGGCCTGACGCACAGCGTGGCGGGTGCCGGAGCTGATGTCGCGGTCGTTATTCGCATCGCTCGCATAACGCGGTGCGGGGATCGCACGGCGGGGGCGGGCGGCTGCGCCGAGGCGGGCGGGTTCCTGCGCGCGGGCGGCCACGGATTCGGCCTCGATGCCCGTTGCGACGACGGAAACGCGCATGTGACCCTTGAGCGAGTCATCGAAGCAGGAGCCGACGATGATGTTCGCGCCGGGATCGACCTCTTGTTTGATGCGCGATGCCGCTTCGTCGACCTCGAACAGTTTCAGGTCTGGCCCGCCGGTGATGTTGATGAGGACGCCGCGTGCACCTTTGAGCGACACATCGTCCAGCAGTGGGTTGGCGATGGCTTTTTCGGCGGCTTCGACCGCGCGGCCCTCGCCCTCGGCTTCGCCGGTGCCCATCATCGCCTTGCCCATCTCGCCCATCACGGTACGCACGTCCGCGAAGTCGAGGTTGATGAGGCCGGGCATGACCATCAGGTCGGTGACGCCTTTGACGCCCTGATACAGCACGTCATCCGCGAGGTTGAACGCATCCATGATGGTCGTGTTCTCGGTCGCGATGCGGAACAGGTTTTGGTTCGGGATGATGATCAGTGTGTCGACATATTGCTGTAGCTCGTCGAGGCCGTCTTCGGCCAACTGCATCCGCTTCGCCCCCTCGAAGGAAAACGGTTTGGTCACGACGCCGACGGTCAGCACGCCCAGTTCGCGGGCCGCTTTCGCGATCACCGGGGCCGCGCCCGTGCCCGTACCACCACCCATACCGGCGGTGATGAAGCACATGTTCGCGCCGTTCAGGTGATCGATGATTTCATCGAGCGTTTCCTCGGCGGCTTCACGTCCCACGGAGGGTTTCATCCCCGCGCCCAAACCCGCCGTGACACCGCCGCCAAGCTGAACACGGCGCGATGAACGCGACTGTTCGATGGCCTGCGCATCGGTGTTTGCAACCACGAATTCTACGCCTTCGAGGTTCTTGTTGATCATGTTGTTGACAGCGTTGCCGCCTGCACCGCCCACGCCGAAAACCGTGATTTTCGGCTTCATGTCGGTGTCGTCGATAGCCCCTAGATTCAAAGCCATGGTACCGCCTGTATGCTGATGTTTCTTGTTATTTTGTTATTTTTTTGCCTCGTCGTGATTCGGAATCCTAACGAAATTTTTCAAGAAGTCACATGGTAAATTAAAGGAATCGCAATGCTTTCCGTCATGTAAGGGGTGGCTAGCTTGAGATTTTGGCTTACCAGTTGTCGCGAAGCCATTGGCGCAAACTGCCGAATGCCTTTTCGCCGGGCTGTGCCGTTTGCATGGCTTCTGCCCAAGGATCGCACTGTTGGCGAATTGCGTGTGCGAGCAAACCGTGGGTTGCGGCATATTCGGGGCCGAGTGTCTCGGTTTGTGCGCCGCGCGTTCGGATCGCGCGACCCAAGCGTACACGACGCCCCAAGACGGCAGTTCCGGCCTCGACCATCCCCGCCATGCGGCTGCCCCCGCCGGTCAGGACGACGGGGCGGGATTCGCCTGTGGGCAGGGCTGCGCGGATGAGTTCGAATAGTTCCTCGACGCGGGGACGGATCACCCCGACCAGAACCATAGTCGCCTCGCCCGGTCCGGCCCCGCCCAGCACGGAGGGATCAGCGGAAACGCTGCCCCCGCGCGAGGTGAGTTTCATCGCTTCGGCATCGTCGAAGCCCGTGCCCATCGCTTCGGCGAGGTCGGCGGTCATGCGTGCCCCGCCGAATGAGATCGTATGGACCGAGCGTAGGCGGTTGCCGCTGAAGCTGGCGATGCCCGTGACGTCGGCCCCGATATCGACCACCGTTGCGCCCAGTTCCAATTCATCCTCGGTCAAGCTGGCAAAACCGCTGGCGGCGGCGGCGCAGGCAACGCCGGAGACGGCAAGACCGGCCCCCTTGGCCACCCGGCCCAGCCGTTCGAGGGCATCGCGCTCGACGGTTACAATGCCGAAACGAACGCCGAGGGTACGGGCGGAGCGGCCCCGTGGATCGCGCATCTCGCCCACGCCGTTGATGCTGAAATCCAGCGGCTCGATATGGATGGGGCGGCGGATATTGAGGGCGATTTCCTGTCGGCAAGCGGCCATGACGCGCCCGATGGCGGCATCGTCCACATCGCGCACAGGAATGGCGCTGGCGGCGCTTGCTTGCAGGGTACGGGGTGAACCGCCCGCCAAGGCAAAGACCGCTCGTGCGGGCATTATGCCGCTTTGGCGACGGATTTGGGTCATAAGGTCGCGCAGGGCTTCGGTGGCGGCTTCCTCGTTTGTGATGACGCCACCGGCCATCCCGGCGGCGGGGACGTCGGCGGAGGCGAAGACGCGCAGGGCGGTGTAGACATCCGTTTCCCGGTCCAGCAGCGAACGGTTGAGTACGGAATGGCGGATATCGGCCATAAAGCAAGAAAAGCGCGAACTGCCCATATCGACCACGGCGATGCGGTCTTGCGACAGGGCGGTGCCGATCCGGTTGCGGATAGCCTGATGCGCGCCGAGGACGGCGATCCCGCTCATCTGTAGGTCGTCCGCAGGGTGCGCAGCAGGTCATCGCGCATGGCGGTGGCCCCCGGTTCCAGCCGGATCACGGGTGGTTCGGTCGGTAAACGCAGATCGACCGTGACGACGGCGAAGGGGGCGATACGCTCGCCGATGCGGCGGTCGATATAGCTGCGCAGCGCACCGAGCGCATCCTCGGCGGGCAGTTTCAGCACGATGCCCCGGCTGCTGATGACATCCCAGCGGCGATCCCCCCGGCGGACGAGGGCGGCGATCTCCGGCAGGACTTCGGCGGGGGCCGCGCGCAGCAGGGCGCGGGCATCGGCGACCGCCGTATTCGCGCCTTCGCCGATCAACAAGGGCAGGTCGAGCCGGTTTTCAGGCCCCTCCACTGGGATGATCTGCGTGCCGCGCGCGTCGATCAGGAAAAATCCGTCATTGCTGCGCCATATGGCGACGGGGATGCGTTCCAGAATATCGATCTTCATCACGCCGGAGGGATCGACGGCGACCGAGGCGCGCTCGATCCATGAATTGGCCAGCAATGCCGCACGGGCCTTGCGCGCGTCGAAGCGCAGGGAGGAGATGGCGCGGGTGCCGGGTTTCAGGCCGACGATGGCCCCGATCTCGTGGACGGAAAGCTGTGAATGGCCGCTGACCTCCAGTTGGGTCACGGCGAATTCGGGGTGGTCGATGACGGCAGTGCGCAGGGCATCGGCGCGGGTGAGCGTGCCGGTGCGGACGTTGGACCAGTTGAAGGCGATGACGGCGGCGATGCCGATGATGGCGGCGGGCAACCACCATGTCAGCAAGCGGCGCTTGGTAAAGGGCGATCCGAAACGGCGGCGAGGTTTCTTTGCCGGTTTCGTCTTCTTCTTTCGCGTCTTCGCCTCCATCACCGCTGGCATGATGCATCCTCCACCATCCACGCGACGAGTTCGGGGAAGGCCATGCCGCAATGGGCGGCCTGTTCGGGCACCAGCGAGGTCGGGGTCATGCCGGGCTGGGTGTTGACCTCCAGGATAATCAGGTCGTCGCGGTCGGGGTCATAGCGGAAATCGGCGCGCGAAATGCCCCGGCAGCCCAGCGCCTGATGCGCGGCGGCGGCGATATCCATACAGCGGGTGGCCAAGGCGGGTGTGATATCGGCGGGGATCACGTGGCGCGAGCCGCCCGCCTTGTACTTGGCGTCGTAATCATACCACCCATCGACGAAGATTTCGGTCACGGCGAGGGGTTCGCCATGGCGCACGGCGACGGTCAATTCGCGCCCCGGCACGTAGCGTTCGACCATCAGGCGGGCGGGGGCATCCGGTCCGGTGAGTTGCGGCGGGGTATTCGCGCCCTGCATGACCAGATGGATACCGACCGACGACCCTTCGTTATAGGGTTTGACGACGTAGGGTGGTTCCATCACATGCGCGCGGGCGATGTCTTCGGGGGTGGCGAGCAATCCATCGGCCACGGGCAATCCGGCGGCGGCGAAGACGACCTTTGCCTGCTCCTTATCCATTGCCAGCGACGAGGCGAGGACGCCCGAATGGGTGTAGGGGATTTGCAGCCATTCGAGGATGCCCTGCACGCAGCCATCCTCGCCCCAACGGCCATGCAGCGCGTTGAAGACGGCATCGGGGCGGGCCTGTGCCAGCCGGTCGACCAGGTCATCGGCGGCGTCGATTTCGGTGACGGTATAGCCCGCCTCGCGCAAGCCAATGGCGCAATCGCGGCCTGATACGAGCGAGACTTCGCGTTCGGCGGAGGGACCGCCCTTGAGGACGGCGATATGGTCGAAGCGGCGGGTCATGCGGGTCGTCCGATGCGCTTTATTTCCCAATGCAGATCATGGCCGGAGGTGGCGCGCACGCGGTCGCGGACGGTTTCGCCCAATGTTTCCAGATCGGCGGCGGTGGCCTCGCCGTGGTTGATGAGGAAGTTGCAGTGCTTTTCGCTCACCTGCGCCCCGCCAACGCGCAAGCCCCGGCATCCCGCAGCGTCGATCAGCTTCCATGCGCTGTCATCCTGTGGGTTGCGGAAGGTCGAACCGCCGGTCTTCTCGCGCACGGGCTGGGCGGTTTCGCGGGCGGTCATCAGCTCGGCCATGCGGGTGGTGATTGCGGTGGGGTCGTCGGGCGTGCCCTCGAAAACCGCTTCGGTGACGATGGCGTCGTCGGGCAGATCGCTGTGGCGATAGGCGAAGCCGAGATCGGCGTTCGAGAGCGTGCGGGTCGTGCCATCGCGGAAGACGACCGTGGCCTCGACAAGCCGGTCGCGCGTCTCGGTGCCGTGGCATCCGGCATTCATCCGCACCGCACCGCCCACCGTGCCGGGGATGCCGCGTAGGAATTCAAGGCCCGCAAGACCGGCATCCGCCGCCGCTTGCGATAGCTTTGCGTCGGGAATGGCGGCCCCGGCGCGGATGCGGGTGCCTTCGACCGAAAGGCCAGAGAATCCGCGACCCAACCGCACGACCAAGCCGTCGATTCCGCCATCCCGGACCAGCAGGTTAGAGCCGATGCCGATGGGGGTAACCGGGCCGTTCCATGCCCGCATCGCCTGCGCCAAAGCCGCCGTGTCGGTGGGGGCGTAGAGGGTTTCGGCAGGGCCGCCGACGCGGAACCATGTGTAGGGTGCCAGCGGCGCATGGGCGGTCACACGCCCGTCCAAGGGGGGCGTTGCGGTGTCGCGGGCAGGTGAAAGGGCATGGGCCATGCCCTTCATTGTCACGGGCGGGCAGGGCACTCAAGCCGGTTTTTGCCGTGCCGCGAATCGATGTGCTACGGTGTCCACGAAAAACCGGGGAGGGGAGCCGATGCGGCTGTCGATCATGTTGCCGACCGTTGCGATGCTATTCTGCGCGCCCGCCCATGCGGCGGAGCCGCTGAACGGGTATTTCATCGCGCTGGATGCCTGCGATGCCTATGTCTCGAAGAATCGGCGGACCAATCCGGGGGATGTGCGGGTCGAGGCGCGTCGTGCCTATGACATGCTGGCGATCAACAAGGTGGGGGGCGATTTCTTTCTGGTGCGTGTGCCGGATGCGCCCGTGAACTCCGCGCGGTGGGTATCGACCGCCTGCGGCCTGCATGTCGTCGAAGCGGGAACGACGGTGGATGCGCCGCCCGCCGATACGACGGTGATGGTGCCGCAGGAGCGGGAGGAATCGACCGATAACCTGCTTGCCCTGACATGGCAGCCCGCTTTCTGCGAGAGCAGGCCGACGCGCGAAGAATGCCGGTTGCTCAACGCTGGCGATTTGCCCGATGCGGGTATGCGCCTGTCGATCCATGGTCTATGGCCGCAGCCGAACGGGACGTTCTTCTGTGGGGTGCCGTCGATGCTGGTGCGGCTGGATAATGACCGCGACTGGCGCGCCTTGCCTGCGCCGGAGGTGGATGCCGAGACGCGCGCGGCGCTGGATGCGGCGATGCCGGGGGCGCGCAGCCTGCTGGACCGGCATGAATGGATCAAGCACGGCACCTGCTATGGCGGTGCGGGTGGGGCGGACGAGTATTTCGACGATACGCTCTACCTGCTCGATGCGATCAACGGGTCGGCGGTGGGTGATTTTCTCGCGGCGAATATCGGACAGCGGATCGAGGCGTCGGACCTGCGCGCTGCCTTCGACGGGGCGTTCGGGGCGGGCGCGGGGGAGCGGGTGCAGGTGCAATGCGCCAGCGATGACGGGCGGGTGATCATTCGCGAGATCAGGGTTGCGCTGATGGGGCGGATCGATCCCGACACGCCGGTCGCCGGTTTGCTGGCCGCCGCGCAGCCGCAGTCGCCGGGTTGTCCGCGCGGTGTGCTGGATGCGGCGGGGCTACAATAGCTGGTAGGCTGCTGAAAAAGGACTGCAAAGCCGGCTTCCCATCCCTTTTTCCAATATCATGCCCGCGCGGGCAGACATCCACTCGCGGGAATGACATTATCCACGGTGGCAGATTTGTCTTTCAGCAGCCTGTTAGATCACTCTGAATTTCATACGGATCAACAATAGCACCAAGACATGTGCGATTGTCGATACTCCTGATTCAGGTAGAGCTCATAACACTTTAGGCCAGCAATGCCTCAAGGACGTGGTCGAACAAGGCGACGTCTTTCATGCTGCTGGCCAGCATCATCGACCCTTGCAAGGTGCCGACGGTATAGGTCGCCTTTGTCCGGGCCGTGTCGTCGCCCCCGAATGCACTGGCGAGCCAATCGATATTCGCCTCGAAAAATGCCGCGACAGCATCGTTCAGGGATACCGGTATGCCCGCCGCTTCGGCACCGAGCATCCCGCACAGGCATAGTCGATCCGAACTGACGAGGATGTGGCGGTAGACGGCGCAGAATGCCCTCAATTTATCTTTCGATGTCAGGGCTTTAGTTGCCTCGACCTCCAGCGCGTCGAAGAATCGCTTCGAATAGCGCTCCACCAGCGCAAGCCCCAGATCTTCCTTTTGGCGGAAATGATAATGGACGCTTGCGCTCTTGATGCCCAGCTCATCCGCCAGATCGCGGAAGCTGACGGCATGGTAGCCGCGCATCCTTATCGCTGCTTCGGCCTTATCCAACACCTTGTCGCGCGTCGCGGTCATGGTCGTTTCCGTCTGTACTGTAAGCAAGACTTTCCATGCCTAAGTGAAACGCATGAGTCAACTTGGCTACTACTAGGTAGGCTGATGAAAAAAAGTTTTTATCTCAGATGTCTAGGTTTAAGTTGGGTTCATCTATTTAAGGTTTTAAAGTCCCCGATAGGGGATCAGTAAATCCCGTGCCTTTGAAGCGTTTTTAGCAAAAGTGAGAACCGGTTTTGCGGTTCGAAAACGCGACCAACAAACATATAGAGATTTTGAGGCGAACCAAGGTTCGCTGAAAAAGCTCTAGGCGGCATGGGACTGCAAAACGGTTGATTTCACCGCTATCGATCTCTAGCCCCTCCGGCGCCCCACCAGCCCCTTCGATGGATCATAGGCGTAGATGGCCGCGCCGAGGAAGGCGACGGTTACCGCGATGACGATCCCGACGGCGGGCCAGTTCACCTGCGCATAGAGCGCGAAGCGGATCAGCTCGACCGCGTAGGTGAAGGGGTTGAACAGGCAGATATCGTAGAGCAACTCGCTCGATTCCTGTAGCCGCCAGAGCGGATAGAGGGCCGAGGAGGCGAAGAACATCGGGAAGATCACGAAGTTCATGACGCCCGCGAAATTCTCCAACTGCTTGATGGTCGAGGAGAGCAGCAGGCCGATGGCACCGAGCATCAGGCCCGATAGCACGAGCGCGGGCAGCAGGGTCAGGTAGCCGATGGGCGGGGGCCGGATCTCCCAAAACCATGCGATAGCGAGGAAGGCGTAGACTTGCAGGATCGACACGGCGACCCCGGCGACCAGCTTTGACACCAGCACGAACCAGCGGGGGTAGGGGCTGACCAGCAGGGTACGCATCGCTCCGGTTTCGCGGTCATAGACCATCGACAGCGAAGATTGCATCCCGTTGAAAAGCTGGATCATCGCGATCAGGCCGGGGGTGACGTAGACTTCGTAGAGGATGTACGTCTCGTAAGGCGGGGTGATCGACAGGCCGAGGACCGAGCGAAATCCGGCGGCGAAGATAAACAGCCAGACGAGGGGGCGGACGAGGGCGGAGAGAAACCGCTCGCGTTGCTGGGCGAAGCGGATTGCCTCGCGCCAGACGATGCCGCCGAGGGCGGTGATGTGGCCCTGCCAGCCGAGGCGGTTGGGGGTCATCGTGTGTCGCTCTGGAACCCTCTCCCTTTGGGGGAGGGGCGCGGGCTGCGGGGCAGGGTGAGGGAAATGTCGAGGTATGTGTATTCGTTTGAAGGGTAGAATGCCCTTACCCCGGCCCCCTTCAGCAAGCGGAAGAGGGGGAAGATCGCGACGGTTTTTACCATGAGGGTCACGCCGCTATCTCGCGCTCGTCCACCCCGGTCAGTTCGAGGAAGCGGTCGCTGAGAGTGCTGTCCCCGGCGATTTCGGATGCGGTGTCGGTGGCGAGTACCTCGCCCTTATGCAGCAGGACGACATCGTCATCGGAGCGGACTTCATCGAATAGATGGGTGGCCCAGAGGATGCCGACCTCGCCGCCTTGGGCCAATGCGCGGACGGTATCGACCACGTCGGCGCGAGAGCGGAGGTCGAGGCCGACGGTGGCCTCGTCCAGCAACAGGAGGGTGGGGTCGTGCATGAGGGCGCGGGCGATTTCGGCGCGGCGGACCTGACCCCCCGATAGGGTCGCGACTTTGGATGCGCCCTTGTCGAGCAGGCCGACGCGCTCCAACACCCAGTCGCCGCGCTTGATAGCTTCGCGGCGTCCGATACCTTGCAGGGCGGCGTGGTAGCGGAGGTTTTGGCGGATGGTCAGGCTCATATCGAGGGAGCGGGACTGGAAGACGACGCCCATGCGGGCGAGCGCCGGGCCGGGTTGTCGTCGGACGTCATGGCCGCAGACTTCGATGGTGCCGCTGACATTGTCGTAGAGGCGGGTGACGAGCGAGAACAGCGTGGATTTGCCCGCGCCGTTCACGCCCAGCAGGGCGACGAAGCGCCCCGGCTGAACCGTCAGGGATACGTCGCGCAGGGCTTGGGTCTTGCCGAAGGCGTGGCTGACGCCCTGCACCCGCAGCGCAGGGGTCATGATGTCTCGGTCGATAGGGGCTTACCCTCGCGCAGCCGTTCATCGAGCAGGTTGGTGAGCCAATCGGGGTCCATCTCTGGTACCGAAGACAGCAGCAGATCGGTGTATTCGTGGTGCGGGGGGGTGAACATCTCGACCTTTGGACCCTGTTCGACCACCTTGCCGTGCTGCATCACCACCACCTCGTCGGCGATGGCGCGAACGGTGGCGAGGTCGTGGGTGATGAACATGTAGGCGAGGCCCAGCTCGGTTTGCAGGCGGTCGAGTAGGCGCAGAATGCCTTCGGCGACCAATTGGTCGAGGGCGCTCGTCACCTCGTCGCAGATGATGAATTCGGGGTCCGCCGCCAAGGCGCGGGCGATACCGATGCGCTGCTTCTGGCCGCCGGAGAGTTCACCGGGGAAGCGATGGCCGAAGACGTCCGGCTCCATCTCGATCAGATTGAGCAATTCGCGCACCCGTTCGTCGCGGGCGCGGCCCGATAGGCCGAGGTAGAATTCGACCGGGCGACCGATGATGTCGCGGATGCGCTGTTTCGGGTTCAGCGCCGTATCGGCCATCTGGTAGATCATCTGCGCTTGGCGAAGCTGATCCTTGCTGCGGCGTTTGAAGTTGGGCGGCAGGACTTCGCCATTGAACAGGATTTCGCCGGCGGTGGGGGGCAGTAGGCCGGTGATGCAGCGGGCGGCGGTGGATTTGCCGGAGCCGGACTCGCCGACGACCGCGACCGTGCGGCCTTTGTGAATGTCGAAGGAGACGCCATGCAGCACGGGGACGGGACCGTAGGAGGCGTCGACGTTGCGCAGGCTGACCACCGGCACGGCGTCTTCGGGGGGCTTTGCCTTGGCGGATGCCTTGAAGCTGCGCACGGCCCATAGGGATTTGGTGTAGTCCTGTGTCGGGGCCGAGAGCATGGTGCGGGTGTCGGCTTCCTCGACCAAGACGCCGTGTTTCAGCACCATGATGCGGTCGGCCATCTGGGCCACGACGGCAAGGTCGTGGGTGATGTAGATGGCGGCGGTGCCAAATTGTTCGACCGCCGAACGGATCGCGGCGAGCACCTCGATCTGGGTGGTGACGTCGAGGGCGGTGGTCGGTTCGTCGAAGATGATGAGGTCGGGGCGGCAGGACATGGCCATCGCGGTCATGGCGCGCTGGAGCTGTCCGCCCGATACCTGATGCGGGTAGCGGAAGCCGATTTCGTCGGGGTTCGGCAGTTGCAGGCGGCGGTAGAGGTCGGTCGCGTCGGCCTCGGCCTCTTGCTTGCCCATGACGCCATGCTTGATCGGGGCTTCGCTGTATTGGTCGATCAGGCGGTGGGCGGGGTTGAAGCTGGCCGCTGCGGATTGGGCGACATAGGCGATGCGCTTGCCGCGCAATGCCCGGCGGTAGCCTTCGGTCTGCTGCGCAAGGTCGGTGCCGTCGAACTCGATGGACCCGGCGGAGATGCGGCACCCACCGCGCACGTAGCCCATCGCGGCGAGGCCCATCGTGGACTTGCCCGCACCCGATTCGCCGATGAGGCCGAGGACTTCGCCGCGCCGCAGGTCCAGGTCGATGCCCTTGATGATGGGCAGCCAGTCATCGCCGGTCTTGCCGTCAATCTTCACGCCGCGCATTTTCAGGAGGATATCGTCACTCATAGGGGTCATTCCTTCAGGCCGCTGGAACGGTGGAGCATCCAGTCGACGACGAAGTTGACGGCGACGGTGAGCAGGGCGATGGCGGCGGCGGGGTAGAGGGGGACGACGACGCCAAAGCTGATGAGAGTCGCGTTATCGCGCACCATCGACCCCCAGTCGGCGGTCGGCGGCTGAACGCCGAGGCCGAGGAAGGAGAGTGCGGAGATGGTCAGGAACACGAAGCAGAAGCGCAGGCCGAATTCGGCGATCAGGGGCGCGCTGGCATTCGGCAGGATTTCGCGGCGGATGATGTACCACAGGCCTTCGCCTCGTAGGCGAGCCGCCTCGACATAATCCATGACGACGATGTTCATCGCCACCGCGCGGGTCAGGCGGAAAACGCGGGTGCTGTCGAGCACGGCCATGATGACAATCAGCGCGACCGTGTAGAGCCACGGCGAGGGATTATCCATGCGCCCGATCCACGTATTCGCGACCGTCAGCGCCAGCAGGGCGAAGATCAGCGAGGGGATCGACATCAGCACGTCGATGATGCGCGAGAGAATCTGATCCACCCAACCGCCAAAGGTCGCGGCGAGCATTCCCAGAAAACCGCCGAGCAGGAAGGAGATAATGGTTGTCAGCAGGGCGATGCCGACCGTGTTCCGGGCGGCGTAGATAAGACGCGAGAGCATGTCTCGGCCCAAGTTATCGGTGCCCATCAGGTAGGTGGCGTTCGGCTCCTCGAACTGCGCACCCAGAATTTCGCGCTCGCCATAGGGGGCGAGGAGGGGGGCGAACAGGGCGACGAAGACGTAGATCGCAATCACGATCATGCCGAACCACGCGGTCAGGGGCGCGGAGCGGAAGGCGCGCGATGTGCGGACCCAGAGCGATTCCTGCGCCATCTTCGGGGCGTCTGCATCCGCGCTCATCGCCGTAGGATTGGCGGTCGCTGGCTCGGTCATGGCGACCATGCGTTCAGTGGCCATCGGCTGCTGGTTCGGGCCGTCTGCAGCGCGGTCGATGATGGTCGTCGGTTCGTTGTTATTGGTCACATCGGTCATTCTTGCGCCCTCCCGGCGTGGATCGTCGCGCTCATTTCGGGTGCAGCAGGCGCGGGTTCGTCGCAATGGCGAGGATATCCG